>CALVXH010000018.1 GCA_944368945.1 uncultured Bacilli bacterium | reverse complement strand
GGACCAGTGGTGTAGCGGTTAACATGCCACTCTGTCACAGTGGAGATCGCGAGTTCGATTCTCGTCTGGTCCGCCAATTTAATAAAATATTGGCCCGATAGCTCAGCAGGTAGAGCAAAGGACTGAAAATCCTTGTGTCCCCAGTTCGACCCTGGGTTGGGCCACCACTGTTTTAAAAATATAGATCAGATTATTCTGATCTTTTTTCAAATATAATGGAAGTTACTTTATATAAATTATATAATTTATATAAAGAAAAAAGATATGAGATTTTTAGGAAACAAAACACGTTTATTAAATATTATAGATGAATTGGTCAATACAATTAATGTAGACAATCAAAGTACTGTTTTTTGCGATTTATTTGCTGGTAGTGGCAGCGTTGGGGATTTTTTTAAAGACCGCTTTAAAATAATAGCTAATGACGCGCTTTATTCTTCATTTATTTTTTCAAAAGCGAAATTGTCAAATTCACAAATTCCTCATTTTAATAATTTTATAAAACTCTACAATTGTAATCCTTTTGATTATTTTACCAACAAAAAATATTCAAAAAATAATGATCATTTCTTATGGAAAAATTATACATTAAATGGTAATAGGATGTTTTTTACAGAGGATATAGCAAATCAAATTGATGGAATTAGAATCGATATTGAGAATTTGTTTTATAAACAAATTCTGAACGAAAATGAATACTTTTTCTTACTAGCATCACTTTTAGAAACTACTATGGGCTTCTCAAATACATCCGGAACATACGAAGCTTTTTTAAAAAAACGGGATTCAAGAGCTTTAAAAAAATTTGAATTACATCCGCTCACAATGCAAAATAAGCAATTATATTCTTTAAATAACCAAGTATATAATGATGATTCTATTTCATTAATAAATAAAATTGATGGTGACATACTTTACATTGATCCGCCTTACACAATAACTGATTACTCCTCTGCTTATCATATTTTAGAAACCATTGCTAAATATGACAATCCAGCAATTAGAGGTGTTACTGGAAGAAGAATAAATAAGCCAAAGAAATCTACATTTAATAATAAGACAACTGCTTTAAGTGCATTTGAATATATAGTAAAAAATGCTAAATTTAAACACATTATAATCAGTTATTCTACGCAAAGCTTAATACCAATTGAAAAACTTACATCTATGTTGGAACATTATTCAAAAAATAATGTTAAAATAATTAATATACCATTTAGAGAATATAAAAATATCAGATCTTCCAAAAAAAGTAATTCGCTAAATGAGGTTCTTATATATTTGGAGAAGAATAATGAATGATAAACTTGTCGTGAAGAAAAGTCCTCTTAATTATAGTGGAAGTAAAAATTATATAGTTGATCAAATACAAAATTATATCCCAAACGATATTAATTGTTTTGTAGATTGCATGGGTGGAGCATTTAATGTCGGAATTAACATTAATAAAGCACATACAATTGTATATAATGAATTTAATCCGTTTGTATATCAAATCATTGTTATGCTTCTAACTCAAAATAAAGAAAAACTAATTAGCAAAATCGAAAGTACAATATCAACATTTAATCTTTCTAAAGGTGATAAAACTAATTATTTAAAATTTAGAGAATATTATAACTCACATAAAGAACCTATAAATTTATTTATTTTATTAATGTATTGTTTTCAAAATCAAATGAGATTTAATAATAAGCATAATTTTAATACTCCTGTCGGAAATTGTAGTTACAATGAAACTATAAAAGAAAGAATTTTAACTTTTTCTTCCGAAGTAAAAGACATAAAATTTTCCAACAAGGATTGCAATGATATAGATATTAATAGTTACCCAAAAAACACACTTTTTTATTTTGATCCACCATATATAATCACAAATGCTGCATACAATGACGGAAAAAGAGGATTTAATGGTTGGGATGAAGAACAAGAAAAAAAATTATTGCATACTGCTGACAAAATAAACTTAAATGGGCAAAAATTCATGATTTCAAATGTTATATATCACAATGGTAAAACAAATGAATTACTATTAAATTGGATACATGAAAAAA
The DNA here is from genome assembly GCA_944368945.1 of uncultured Bacilli bacterium. GTDB lineage: Bacteria > Bacillota_I > Bacilli_A > RFN20 > CAG-826 > Onthovivens. The sequence continues at coordinate 25,004 of CALVXH010000018.1, read as the reverse complement.
AATATAAAGTTATATCGCTTGTTCCCCATAACGGAAGATACGGATCTAGAAAAGAAGTTTTAATTATTAATTATTAGGAGAAAAAATTATGTCAATTTTGCATATTTCAAAACATTTTTTCGACAAATTATCCGAAGAGAACGAATCTTCTATATTGCGAATTTACGGATATAATGATTCAACTGAATTTATTCAAGGAATAATTTCTTTTTTAAACTCTAAATACAAATTCTTGCAAATAGATAGTTATGAGTTCTTATCAAATGATGAGGAAAAAATATATAAAACATACAACGGATATGTAGACGGGACACTAGGCGATTATGAAGAATTTTTAGTTTCGTTTAGCGACATTTATGCTAAAGAAGGAAACACAATTATTTCCCAACAATTAATGCCTGTGCTAAAAGAAAAAATTTTTAATGATTGTAGCTATTTGCTAAATCCAAAAATTAAAAGGGTATTTTTGCTAACATCACATAAATCTTCCAATATGAAAAAACAGGCAAATAAGCTAAATGAAAATTCTTCACTTCAATTCTTAATAAATTGCCTTACGACATTAGGTTTCGATGTATATGATTTTATTCCAATCATTAATTTAAAGCTAGGTGAACACTTTGTGGATATTGATTCATTCATCAATAATATTAATGCAATAACTTCGCGTAAAAGTAAAAATAATCAATTTAAGCAAATTGTTCGACAAGGTAGTACAATAATTGGGCGTTTTGAAAAACATCCAAAAGGACAGGAAGAGAAATACTTCGCATTGCGCTATCTTACTGCTATTATGCTTAATAAAGATTACAAATACGACTTAACTAGTGCTCTTAATAAAGCAAATAACTCATCAATGATTAAAATGCTTGATAAATTCGCAAAATATATTAATGCTAATAAATACAATGCTCCATTCTTTACTTATGATTCGAATAACTGCTGTTTGCCAATTATAATTGTTAAAAATTCAAACTTGATTGATGAATTGTACGATCTTGAAGATGATATAGTTGATGACTCAGTACCTACATATGACAATGATGCAGATATTTCAGCTGCAAATAACAGAGATCCAATTTTACGAAAAGGAAGCAACGAAAATCACAGGTACGAAACTGATAAAAGACTTGCAAAAACAGCTATTCAAAAGGCTAATTATACATGTGAGCTCGACAATTTTGATAAGAAAAGTCATGCTACATTTATATCAAAGAGTGGACATCAATATTTGGAAGCTCATCACTTAATTCCAATGAAATTTCAAAAAGATGAAAAACATAAAAATTTAGATAGATTAGAAAACATAGTTCCTTTATGTCCAACTTGTCACAGAGCAATTCATAATGGCTCAGATATTGTAAAAAAGAAATATTTGAAACAAATTTTCAATAAAAGAATCTCCTTATTGAAACAATCTGGATTATTCGAAGGTACATTTGAAGAGTTTTATAATAAATATTATAAATAGTATCTCGATAATTCTATTCCGTAAAAAATAAACTTTTTATTTTAGAATTAATGAGTTTACTTATTTTGATATTATTAAATGATATCATAGGAAGTGTCTAAAAATCCCATTAGTAAAATAAAATATTCATGTCTGTAGCAGCAAACTTTTTGTAAAAAATCTAATAAAAAAGACCATTATTTTTAAATCAATGGTCTTTTTACTTTTTTTCAAAGTTAATATAAAGCTACAACTAAAAATATGTTTATAAACTTTATTTAGTCAAAAGTTACTTTTTAAGATTAATCTTTTTAAGATGCCAAATATCTTTATTGTATTGTTCAATTGTTCTATCACTTGAGAAATATCCGCTCATTGCGATATTAACTAGACAACTTCTATTCCAAGCTTTCTTATCAAGATAATAGTCTTCAATCTTCTTAGATTCGTCAAGGAATGCATTAAAATCAAGCAAGATGAAATATTCATCATTATGATTCATAATTTCATCAAAGATTCCTCTAAATCTATCTTGAATACCTTCGCACCATGGACCATTAAATAATGAATCTAAAATTCTCCTAATTGCTTCATTTTGATTGTAAACATCCCATGGACTATATTTTCCAGTTCTTCTAATGTCTTCAATATCTTTAACTTTAAGACCGAAGATAAAACTATTTTCATCTCCTACTCTTTCATTAATTTCTACATTAGCTCCATCAAGAGTTCCAAGAGTTAAGGCACCATTCATCATAAATTTCATATTGGATGTACCACTAGCTTCTTTGCCAGCTGTTGAAATTTGTTCACTAATATCACTTGCAGGTATAATTAATTCAGCTAAGCTAACTCCATAGTTCTCAATAAAGACAACTTTCATATATTTAGAAACTTCAGGATCGTTATTAACAACATTAGCAACAGCATTAATTAATGTAATAATATTTTTTGCAAATGCATAACTTGGTGCAGCTTTTGCACCGAAAATAAATGTATGTGGCTCCATTTTAAACTCAGGATTATTCTTAATTTCAAAGTAATAATGCATGATTCTAAAGACATTAAGAAGTTGACGTTTATAAGCATGCAATCTCTTAATTTGAGTATCAACTATTGAATTTGTATCAATTTTAATACCTTGTTTTTTCTCAATATAAGAAGCAAGACGTAATTTATTTTCGTGTTTAACTTCTGCTAATTTTTCTAATACTTTTTCATCATCTTTGAATTTAAGAAGTTTCTCTAAATCATCTGGATTTCTTTCCCAAGAATCGCCAATTAAACTTGTAATTAATTCTCTTAATTTAGGGTTTGAATACATTAACCATCTTCTATGAGTTACACCATTAGTTTTGTTATTGAATTTCTCTGGGAAATACTTATAGAAATCTTTAAATGTTTCTTTCTTTAAGATTTCAGTATGTAAAGCAGCAACACCATTGACACTAAAGCAAGTAAAAATAGCAAGGTTAGTCATTCTGACCATTCCATCTTTAATAATCATCATGTTGTTATATTCACTTTCGCTTAAATGATGCTCATTCATCCAAATAAGTGATCTACGATTAATTTCTTCAATAATCATGTAGCAACGTGGAATTAAATTTTGAATATATTGAATTGGCCATTTTTCAAGTGCTTCAGGCATAACTGTATGGTTAGTATATGCAATACACTTTGTTACTTGTTCCCAAGCTTCATCCCAACCAAATCCATGTTCATCCATTAATAGTCTCATGAGTTCAGGAATAGCTAAAATTGGATGAGTATCGTTTAATTGAAATACGTAATATTTATAAAAATCATGCAAATCTAAGCCTAAATGTAAATATCCTCTAATTGCACTTTGTAAACCAGCACTCACAAAGAAGTATTGTTGTCTAAGTCTTAATACTTTACCATGCTCTGTTGTATCATCTGGATAAAGACCATGGCATAATTCATTTAATTGTCTTAAATAATCATCAAAAGTAACATTAGATGGTAAGTTATCTTCACTTGGTTGAGCTTTCCATAATCTTAAATTATTAGCAACTCCATTTTTATAACCAACAACAGAGACATCATATGGACATGCGCTAACTTTAGTTGAGTTAACTGTTCTAATACTATACTCACCATTAGGTTTTAAGAATGTTTCAGCATTTCCATAGAAATTAACTTCTACTGAATGTTTTGGTTTTCTAACTTCCCAAACAAATCCGTTTTGTAACCATTGATCTGGTAATTCTACTTGATTCTCATTAGAAATTTTTTGCTTAAAGAAACCATATTCATATCTAATACAATTTCCATGTCCTGGATATCCTAAGCTAGCAATTGAATCAAGGAAACAAGCAGCAAGTCTACCTAATCCACCATTTCCAAGTCCTGCATCAGCTTCCATATCTTCTAATTCACCAATATCAATTCCAAGTTCAGCAAGACCTTCTTTACAAATGTCATAAATTCCTAAATTCATCATGTTATTTGTAAGTAATCTACCAATTAAAAATTCCATTGAAAAATAAATTAATTGTTTCTGCTTCTTCTCTAAAATGTATTCATGAGTTTCACGCCAATTAGTACCGGCATAGTCTCTAACCATTTCTCCAAGAATTTCATATTTCTCAAAAATATGAGCATTTTCAGGAGTACGTCCATATTTTGCAATCATTCTTGATTTGTATTCATTTACAAATTCTTCTTTATTACTGAAAATCATAAATTCTCCTTTGTATCATCTTCTATTTTCTTATCATCCTCTTCTTTAGCTGACTCTTCTAAAGGTTTATTTGGATGAATATATTTAAATATACAAGCTGCAAAACCTGCTAATTTAACCGTTATTTTGTGAGGTTTTCCTTCAGGACCATAATAATATGACATTATTGGCAAGCCATTATAGGCATTTGATCCACCATAAACATCTTTATCAGTATTAAATATTTCTTGATAGGTTCCTTCTCTAGTAATTCCTATATCATAATACTCATAATAATTTGGTGTCATATTAAATATAAATACCAGGTGAGAGTCACCTACTCTTCTTTCAAATGCAAATACTGAATCATTACTATTATCAACCATTAACCAGTTAAAGTGTGCTGGATTATGTTCTTCAAAATGCATTGCTTTTTCAGCTCTATAAATAAGATTCAAGTCTCTTACAACTCTTGAAACACTATCGTGTTTTGGAAAACGTTTTAATTCCCAAGGTAATGACTTATTTTCATTCCATTCATCCCAACTAGCGAGTTCATTTCCCATAAAATTAAGTTTTTTACCTGGATGAGCAAATTGATAAGTATATAAGTTTCTTACAAGAGCAAATTTTTGATCATAACTGCCCCACATCTTATTTAATATGGTGCCTTTGCCATGAACTACTTCATCATGAGATAATGGTAATAAGAAATTATCACTATAGAAATAAGCCATAGAGAAAGTTAATTTATTGTGATCATACTTTTTATAAATAGGATCTAAAGCATAATATTTCAATGTATCGTTCATCCATCCTAAATCCCATTTATAATCAAAGCCAAGTCCACCATATTCTACTGGTCTAGTAACTCCAGTAAAGTCTGTTGAATCTTCTGCAATCATCATAATATCAGGATGAGCGTAATGAATTTTACCATTTAATCTTTTAATAAATTCTACTGCTCCATCATTTTGACCATTATTTTTATTTCCATCCCAATAAAGAATATTACTAACTGCATCGACTCTAATGCCATCAAAATGGAAATAATCTAAAAAGAAATTCATTGCACTCATTAAGAAACTTCTTACAGGATCTTTTCCTAAATCAAATTGAAGACTTCCCCATGGTGAATATCTATGTTCATTACTATATTCATACATGTCAGTTCCATCAAATTGAACTAATGCCCAAGGATCAGTAGCAAAATGAACTGGTGCAAAGTCTAAAATAACACCTATACCAGCTTGATGCATTCTATCTATAAAAGACATAAGCTGGAATGGATTTCCATATCTAGAATCTACACTAAAAAATCCTGTTGCTTGATATCCCCAACTTCCATCAAAAGGATATTGGGTAATTGGCATAATTTCTATATGCGTATAGCCTAAATCCTTAATATAAGGTATTAAGTAATCAGCGACTTCCTCATATGATAAATTACGATTATCAACTTTACCTTTCCAACTTCCTAAATGCATTTCATAAATGCTCATAGGTTTATCAAAATTTCTATCTCTAGATTTTAAAAATTCTTCATCATGCCATGCAAAATTTTCAATATTAAAAAGTCTAGAACATGACCCAGGTCTATATTCACTTAAAAAAGCAAATGGATCAGCTTTATCAACATATTCTCCATGTGCATTTTTAAAATGATATTTGTAAAAAGAGTAATTATGTAAATCTTCAATAAAAATTTCAAAAACTCCACATTCATCAATCTTTTGTAATTTGTGAATTGTAGGATCCCAGTTATTGAAATCACCAATGACACTTACATCACTAGCCATAGGTGCATAAAGTCTAAAAACCACACCTTCTACATATTTCTTTTTTACAGATTTTTTTGTCCTTGTAGGATCTTTTTTTAAAGGAACTTCGACAATCTCTTCAATTTCCCTTTGTTCAAAATGAGCTCCAAAAAATTTGTATGCGTTAATACATTGACCATTTAAATAGTCAAAGAGTAAGCCAAAAGCCATTTAATTTTCCTCCACTTTATTATTTTTCTATTAAAATTATATTCTTAAACAATTTACGAATAAATAGAATTTTAAAATTTTCATTAATTTTCATATTTTTTCTGTAAATATTACATTTTCATTTTCATAAATTACTTAAATTTAAAATTCAAAACTCTTAATTTTTGATATTTAAAATAGTATAATTTTAAGGCTTAAGGAGATTTTAATTAATGGAAAAAGTAATGTCAGTAAATTGTGGCTCGAGTAGCTTCAAATTTAAATTATATGAAATGCCTGAAGAAACAGTTATTTGCTCTGGTATTGTTGAAAGAATTGGACATGATGATGGAATCTTTACAATTAAACACGATGGTAAAAAAGAAACTAAAGTCCTTCCAGTCGCAGACCATGGTTATGCTGTTCAAATCGTTGTCGATGCTTTAGTTGAAAAGCACATTATCAAATCAATCGATGAAATCAAAGCAACTGGACATAGAATAGTTCAAGGTGGCGCATATTTTGATAGATCAGTTGTCTTTAATGACGATGTTTATAAGAAAATTGAAAGTTTAATCCCACTTGCACCATTACACAATAAAGCACACCTTGTTGGTTATGATGCATTTAGAAAAGTATTGCCAAATACTCCTGCTGTTGCTGTATTTGATACTGCATTCCATCAAACAATGGAACCAGAAGATTATTTATTCCCAATTCCATACGAATATACAGAAAAATATGCAATTCGTAGATATGGTGCTCATGGTACAAGCCATAAATATTTATCAGAAGTCGGAACAAAATATGTAACTTCAAAACACCCTAGAATGATTATCTGTCACTTAGGAAGTGGCGCTAGTATAACTGCTACTAAAGATGGTAAATGCGTCGCTACCTCAATGGGACTTACACCTCTTGGTGGAATTATGATGAATTCAAGAACTGGTGATATGGATCCAAGTGTTTTCTATCAAATTGCTAGTATGACAGGAAAAGATGTAGAAACAATTTTCCAAGAAATGAATAAGCAAAGCGGCTTATTAGGTGTTAGTGGAGTTTCTAATGACTCTAGAGACGTTGCACAAAAAGCACACGAAGGCGATAAACGCAGTAAACTTGCTATGGACTTATGGGCAAGAAGAATAGCTGATTACATTGGCCAATATTATGTAAGACTTGGTGGATGTGATTTAATAATTTTCTCAGCTGGAATTGGTGAAAACGCACCTGAATATAGAGAAATTGTACTTGAAAGAATTAAAGAAGCTCTAGGTGTATCTTACGATAAAGAATTAAACAACAAAGCTCTAGGTGTTGAAATGCTTATTTCAAAACCAGATTCAAAAATTAAAGTTGCTGTCATTCCAACAGATGAAGAGGTTATGATTGCAAGAGATGCTTATAATTTGTGCTTAAAGAAATAAAATATGGAAAAAATTACTAATTATATCGTTGAAGAAGGAAAGAAATTTTCCCAAGAATACAACAAAATCGAAGAATTAATAAAAAGATTCGACAGAATCGCTGTTTTTAGACATATAAGACCTGACTTTGATGCTTTAGGAACGCAATTTGGACTAGCAACCTGGCTCAAAGATAATTATCCAAATAAGGAAATTAAAGTCTTCGGGGATAACCATGTAGTTTTCACACCACGTGGTTTATTTCCAGAAACAGATAAAGAAAACGATGAATGGTTCAATAAAGAATTTTTAGCAATTATAGTTGATGTCGGAGATGTTAAAAGAATTGCAGATCCTCGTTTTCAAAAAGCCACTTTAAAAGTAAAAGTTGACCATCATCCTGAAACTGATAAAGTTTTTGATGTTTCAGTTGTTGATACTGAAAAAGCTGCTGCTAGTGAATTAGTTTTAAACATGCTTTTAAACTTTAAAGGCGATTATAAATTAACAAAAGAAGCTGCAGGTTATTTTTATATTGCTCTAGCTGGTGACAGTGGTAGATTCCAATTCAGTTCTACTACTCCTCATACTTTTCAAATTGCTACACTTCTTCTTTCTACAGGAATAAACATTACTTCAATATATGAAAAAATGTACGAAAAGAATGTTCAAGACTTAGAAGTCACTAAATTTATTCTTAATACATATAAAGTTAGTGAGCATGGTGTTGCTTACTATATATTAAACGAGGCAGATTTAGAAAGACTTGGCTTAACTTGCGAAAGAGGAAAAGAAAATGTAAATATGTTCTCAAATATTAAAGGAATTAATATTTGGTGTTCTATTACAGAAGATGTCACTGAACCTTGCTATAGAATTAGCATTAGAAGCAGAAACTATGTCATAAATGGCGTTGCTAGCGAATTTAAAGGTGGCGGACATGCTCAAGCTAGCGGATGTCAAATTAAAGATTTAACTGAACTTCCTTTATTTATTAAAGCTTTAGATGATTTGGTAATCAAAGGTAACTAATGTCTAACTTTATTCCACTACATATTAAAACAGGATACTCTTTTTTAGAGAGTGGAATTCTTTTAGATAGGCTTTTAAAAAAAGCGAGTGAATTAAATTATAAATACTTAGGGATTTCAGACTTTCAAGTAATGTATGGAATCCCTGAATTTAATGAACTCGCTTTAAAAAATAATATAAAGCCTATTTTTGGTATGGACATAAAATTAGATAACTACTACTTATCTTTATATGTAAAAAATGAAGAAGGCTATAGAAATTTGTGTAGATTAACTTCTTTAATACATAAATTAGAAAACGAAAATAAAACTTTAAGTTTAGATGATTTTCATAGTTATTCAAATGGATTAATTATGATTTTTCCATTATTGCAAAACAAAATTTTTAATGAAATTAATAATGAATTAGAAGTATCATTAAATAAAATAATAGTTAATAAAGATGACACATATATCGGAATAAATAATCTTACAATTAGCAATCATCAACATATTAATTTGATTAAAGATTTTGCAACTTCTTTTAGCTTAAAATGCATTCCATTTCCTGATATCACCTATTTGAATAAAGAAGAAGCTATCGTAATTGATATTTTGCATGCTATTAAAACTAACACCACAATTGAAGAAGATTCTGTTGCAACAAAAAATGATGAATATTTAAAAAATATTGATGAATACGATACTATTTTTCATGACTATTTATTTAACTTTGATGAATTTTTATCAAAAATCAATTTTACTTTTGATACAAAAAGAGGTCAACTGATTAATTATGTCGAAAATGAAGACATTAGAAATTTGTTCATTAGTAAAGTTAATGAGGGGGTTAAAAAGCGCAACATTGATTTAACTAATAAACTTTATAAAAATCGCTTGAATAAAGAATTTTTAGTAATCAAAAAACTTGGCTACTTTAACTACTTTTTGGTCGTTCAAGATTATATTAATTTTGCTAAGGATAATAATATCCCTGTTGGACCAGGAAGAGGAAGCGCTGCAGGCAGTTTAATTTCATATTGCCTTGGAATCACGGATGTTGATCCAATCAAATATAATCTTTTATTTGAAAGATTTTTAAATGTTAAGAGAAATTCGATGCCTGATATCGATGTTGATATTTCTGATATTCGTCGTGATGATGTTATTAGATATTTAGTTAACAAGTATGGTGAAGATAGAGTTTCTAGAGTAAGTGCTTTTCAAACGATTGCCGCAAAACAAGCTTTAAGAGACATTGGTAGAGTCTATGGTAAAACTCAAGAAATGATTGGTGAAATTGCTAAAGCTATTCCAAATAATTTTAAAGATGAAAATGCAAAAAATTTCTCTTTAGACTATGCTTATAACTCTATCCCTGCTTTAAAAGACCTTATTGATAACATTAAAGATTATAAATTTATATTCGATAAAGCACATCTTATCGAAGGCCTTCCTAGACAAAGAGGGCTTCATGCTGCTGGAGTCATATTAAATGAAACTCCTTTAAAAGATATAATGCCTCTAGATTATGATGTAATTGACTTTGCTGTTACAGAATATGAGAAAGATTATTTAGAGCATCAAGGCTTTTTAAAAATGGACTTACTCGGTCTTTCAAATTTAACGGTAATTGATCGTTGCTTAGAAAAAATTAAAAAGACTAAAAATATATCATTAAAGATGGAAGATATACCTTATGATGATCCTAGTGCTATTAAGATAATTAAAGAATTAAAAACAATGGGTATATTCCAACTTGATACTCAAGCCGCATTTAATGCTCTTGTTAATATTGATCCAGATAAATTCACTGATATAGTTGCTGCTATATCATTAGATAGACCTGGACCAATGCAATTTATTCCTTCTTATTCAAGACGTAAAAAAGGTAATGAAAGAATTGCATACATTTCAAAAGTACTTGAGCCAGTTTTAAAAGAAACATATGGAATCATTGTTTATCAAGAACAAATCATGCAAATCGCGCAGATTTATAGTGGTTTTAATTTTTCAGAAGCAGATTTATTTAGACGAGCCATAAGTAAGAAAAATCGTCAAGAAATCTTAAAAAATAAAGATGCATTTATAAAAGGCGCTGTTTCTTTAAAGCATCCTGAAAAAGAAGCAAATGTAATATTTGATCAAATTTTAAAGTTTGCTAATTATGGATTTAATAAATCACATGCCGTAGCTTACGCAATGATTGCTTGTAAAGAAGCCTATTTAAAAGCCAACTATCCAATTGAATTTTACTCATCAATTTTAGATCAGCAATATGGAACAAACGATGTTAAATTTAGTAAGTATTTAGCAGAAATAAGAAAATCAAAAATAAAAGTTTTATTGCCTAACATTAACGAATCAACACTTCAATTTGAAATGTATGATAACGGTCTATTGATGCCTCTACTTGGCATATCAGGGATGCAATCTAGGACTGTAATCAATATTATCAATGAAAGAAATGAACATGGTAAATTTAAATCTTTCATTGATTTTGTTGTGAGAATGTATGCTACAAAGGATAAAATTAGTGAAATTCAAGTTTCAAAATTAATTGATGCTGGTGCTTTTGATACACTTAATAGCAATAGAAAAGCATTAAAAATGTCTATTCCTAGTGCGATTCAATATGCCTCTACTTGTATTTATGAATCAGGCTTATTACTAGACAATTTTGGATTAAGTTTCCATGAAGTAAATTGCATTGATGATCCTCTTGAAAAAATAAATAATGAATATAATGCATTAGGTGTTATGATTAGTGACTCACCATTAAATTACATCAAAGATGAAATTAAGCAAACCAACATTATACCAATTGAAGACCTCCAAAATAACAAGACTTCTTCAATTGTTGGCTTAATCAGAAGCATTAAAACAATAGTTGTAAAAAATGGTAAAGATAAAGGCAAGCCTATGGCTTTTATTACATTATTTGATGAAACTGATGAGATTGATTGTACATTCTTCTCTTCTTTATATTCTGAATTTCAATTGACTTTAAAAGTTAACGATATTCTTTTATTAACAGGCTATAAAGAAATAAGAAATAATAGAGCAAGTTTTATTGTTAATAAGTGTCAAGTTATAAGGAGTTAATTATGTCAAAATTAATTATTGTTGATGGAAATAGTTTATTATTTAGAGCTTTCTATGCTTTATATACTATAAACCCAACTAATATTATGCGCACAAGCGATGGTGTGCCAACAAACGCAATTTATATTTTCTCAAATATGCTTGCTTCATTACTTTCATCATTAAAAGATGGTGATGGTATATTTGTAGCATTTGATGCTGGAAAACATACATTTAGACATAAAGAATTTGCTGACTATAAAGCTAATAGGCCAAAGTGCCCTGAAGAGCTTCTCGAACAAATGCCAATTGCAAGAGAATTTTTGGATGAATTAAATATTTTGCATTATGAAAATGAAAATTTAGAAGCTGATGATATTTGCGGAATTATGGCTAATAATGCTGCAAAAGAAGGATATGATGTTGAAATATACACTAGTGATAAAGACTACTTACAGTTAATTAATGATAAAATCACAATAGAATTAATTAGAAAAGGGTTAAAAGATATTCATAGAATGGACAGGGATGCCTTTATTAATGAATGGGGTTTTGAGCCAATTCAAATTTGTGATTATAAAGGCTTAAGAGGTGATGATAGCGATAATTTAAAGGGTATTCCCGAAATTGGAGATAAAACCGCTAAACTTCTTATTTCTAAATTTGGTGATTTAGAAAACATTATTAAAAATGCTGATTTAAAAACTAAGGTAGGAAAAAATTTAGTCGAGTATCAAGATCAAGGAAGATTATGCAAACATTTAGCTATTATTGCTACTAACGAATCTATCCCTCTTACTCCTAGTGATACTATCTATAAAGGATATGATTTTTCTAAAATAAGTAATTTTGCATTGAAATATCAATTTAGAACTTTATTAAATAAGCTTCCAAAGCAATATAAATTAGAAAAAAAGGTCGCAAATGTAATAGATCTCACTGAAAATCTTGATTATTCAAATATTTTGAATGCAAAGGAAATTGGTTTAGCAATAGATATTGAGAAATTAAATTATCATGATGCAAGGCTTTTTGGCATCGCTATTACAACGCAAAATAATACCTATTATATTCAATACGAAAGTTTGATTAAAGATTTAAAAATTTTAGATTTGCTTAATAATAAAGATGTTAAAAAATTTACTTTTGATTATAAAAAGATACTATGTGTCTTTGCTAGATATAACATAAAAGTTGATGGTTTATATTTTGATTTATTATTAGCAAATTACTTGCTAGATTCAAATTCGAAAGCAGATATTGAATCTTTACTTATTTCTAAAGGTATTGACATTTCATATGCTTTAAAAAATGAGAATTTATTATTTGATGATTCGCACATTAAATTAACTGCTATTACAAGTTATTATTCATTGAATTTATTTGATGATTATAAAGAAAATTTAAAAGCCAAAAATCAATTAGATTTGCTTTATGATATTGAGATGCCTTTAACTATTGTTTTAGCAAAAATGGAAATTGAAGGCTTCCCTTTGGATAAAGATACTTTATTAACTTTTAAAGATGATTTTCAAAAGAAAGTTGATTCATTAGCTGAAGACATTTATACCTTAGCAGGTGAAACATTTAACATTAATTCGCCTAAACAAGTTAGTACAATTTTATATGAAAAATTAGGTTTACCTGCTAACAAAAAAGGCTCCACTTCTGTTGATCATTTGCAAACTATTCATAATCTTCACCCAATTATTGGAAAGATTCTTGAATATAGAAAATATGCTAAATTGATTTCAACTTATATCGATGGTCTTGTACCATTTATAAAAGCTGATGGAAAAGTTCATTGTACATTTAATCAAGCATTAACTACTACAGGTAGACTTTCATGTAGTGAACCAAATTTGCAAAATATTAGTACAAGAGATGAGGAAGGAAAACAAATAAGAAAAGCCTTCTTCTACAAAGAAGATAACATAGAAATTTTATCTTTAGACTACTCTCAAATTGAATTAAGAATCTTGGCACATTTATCTAATTCTGCTTCTTTAATTAAAGTATTTAATGAAAATCAAGATATTCATAGTGCTACTGCTAAACGAATATTTAATTTAGATCGAGAACCTACTTCATTAGAAAGAAGAAAAGCTAAAGCTGTTAATTTTGGAATTATTTATGGCATATCTTTTTATGGATTAAGTGAACAACTTGAAATTCCAATTAATGAAAGTAAAGAAATAATAATGAACTTTAACAAGGCTTTCCCAGAAATTAATGCATTTAGAGAATCATTAATTGAAGCTGCTGTTACTAACGGCTATGCAATAACAATGTTTAATAGAAGACGCTATTTGCCTGAAATTAATAGCTCTCAATATCAAGCAAGAGAATTTGCTAGACGTGCAGCAACTAACGCCCCTATTCAAGGTAGTGCTGCTGATTTAATTAAAATAGCAATGATTAAAGTTGATGATGCTTTAACTAAAGGTAATTATAAGTCTAAATTAATTTCTCAAATTCACGACGAACTTATCTTAAAGGTTTATGATGATGAAAAAGATAAAGTTTATAATTTAGTAAAAGACATTATGGAAAATTGTGTCCAATTAAAAGTTAAATTAAAAGTAGATGGAGGTTATGCTAAAAATTGGTTTTTAGCTAAATAATTATGCCAGAGTTGCCAGAAGTTGAAACTGTAAAAAATATTATTTCACCTTTAATTAAAGATAAGACTATCACTAAAATTGATATATTTTACGATAGACTTGTTCAATCAAATATTGATGAATTTAAGGTTAAATTAATTAATCAAACCATTAAAGATGTTACTAGATATGGTAAGTTTTTATTTATTCATCTAACTTCTTCTTTAGTAATTATCACTCACTTAAGAATGGAAGGAAAATTTAGATACATTACAAATTTAAGTGATGCAAGAATTAAACACACTTCTTTAATCTTTTATTTTAAAGATGGCACTTGCCTTGCTTTTGACGACACTAGAAAATTCGGCTTAATGTATTTAACAACTGAAGAAGAATGCAAAAATGTTCCTATGATTAAAAAATTAGGAATTGAAGCTAATAAAGTTCAAGGGTCAGATTTAGAAACTCTTTATAAAAAGTTTAATAGAAAAAAACCAATAAAAGAACTTCTTCTAGACCAAACTATTCTTTGTGGTATTGGAAATATATACGCTGATGAAATTTGCTACTTATGTAAAATTAATCCTTTTACTCCAGGTAATTTATTAAATAAAAATAATATAGATGATGTAGTTAAAAACGCCAAAGTTGTCTTAGAAAAGGCAATTAAAGCTGGCGGATCAACTATTCATTCATTTCATCCTTCTGAAGGAGTTGATGGAAAATTCCAAGAAGAACTTCTTTGTTATGGTAGAGTAAATCACATTTGTCCAAATTGTGGAACACGTTTTCATAAAGAATTTATTGGTGGAAGAGGCACTACTTTTTGCCCTAATTGCCAAGTGAATCCTTTATTAGAAAAAGCAATTGGCATCACAGGTCCTATTGGAAGTGGAAAATCAACATTATTAAATCATTTTAAAGAAGAAGGCTATATTACTTACTCTTGCGATGAATTAATTCATGAATTATATAAGAAAGATATTCATAAACGTAATATATCAAAAATATTAGGTGTAAATTTTGACATTGAAAATAAAGAAATAACAATAAAAGCCCGTCAAATCATGATTTTTGAGCCTGAGAAAAAAATTGCAGTCGAAAATTATATATATCCAGTTCTTGAAAACGAATTAATTAAAATAGTCAAAGAAAATGACTGCCCAGTAATCGAAGCTCCAACTTTATTTAAAGCTCACATAGAATATTTGTTTAAAAAAATTCTAATTGTTGAAATCTCTAAAGAGCAGCAAGAAGTAAATTTAATTAATAGACATGACGATATTTCATCCTCTAAAAAATTAAATCACGACTTCACTTACCCTAAAAATCTTTCGAAAATTAGAATTGTTAGGGCAACAGGCAATTTTGAAACTTTCTTTAAAAACGCTGATGAAGCAATTAAAGATTAATAAATACTAACTTTAGAAGTTATTATTTCTTGATCGATTTTATTCTCTAGAAGAGCAATAAATTGTCTAAACATAATATCAGATCCTGATTTAGAAAAACTGTATAATTCCTTAATAGACTTTAATGTGAAATCACTAGTAAAACTGGTGATTTTATTATTTAAGATTCTACTTTTTAATAATGGAATTAATATATTATCTCTAAAGACTTCATTTTTATATTCGCTACCAAAATCATCCAACACCAAATAGTCAGCGTTAGCATAACTATCAAATACTTCATTAAAATAGACTTTATCATTAAAGTATAAATCTAATAATTCTTTAAATCTTTTAGGACAATTAATAAAAGCAATTGTATTACAAGTTTTTATATATTTATCATTAATTAATGAAGCAATAGCATATGTTCTTCCACTTCTTAATGCTCCACAAAGATAAATCCATTTGTCACTATTAATTTTTTCTTTAATCAAGTTCTTAGTTCCTGCTCTAACTTTTTTAAGACTTGCATCGTATAATTCACTAGAAAAATCTTTTACGATAAATTTACTTAAATAATCCAAATGTTTTTTATATGGTTCAAGAGGAACAAAATCTCTTTCAATTAAATCACCATTTTTTCTTAAAACTAAACGGTCATATTTATCATTATCTACGCAATCTTTGTATGTTTTTATCTTTTTTATAAATTTTAAATCATTTATATAATCATAAAATTTAGAGATATTTTTATATATTTCTTCTTTTGTAAAACCTTCACTTAAAAGTAACTCAAAATATGGCGAATTAACTAATTTGCCATAAAGCTCTTTTTTATAATCTTCTAAATCATTATTAGAAAATTTAATATTTAAATGTACCTTTTCCATATTTATATATTATCATCTCCATCAATGATGTCATCGTATTTCGATGAGTCGAGTAAGTTCTCATCATCAAATTGATCAAAGAAACTACTTTCTTTTTGCTTTTGAGTAATGTTTTTACTTGCTTCATTTTTAATGTTATTGACACTATCGAATTGTTTTGTGTATAGATTTTCAACTACTCCTAAAGTATCGTTAACCTTTTTTCTAATTAATGTACTAGCAACCTTCATTATGAAAACTTCATTTAATGAACCGTCACATTTAGTCAAAGTATAATCTAATAATGCATTAATCATTCCATCACTAAGCCCCATATCAAATGCTAGTTTATCAATAATTTTTCTATCGCTCATTACTGGGTCAATACCATCTTGCTTTTCTCTTAAAAACATATATGGAGACATTGACTCATAATATTTAACTTTTTTAATAGCATCACTTCCACTATTAATTTGCATTTTTTTAGTATTTAACTTCTTACCAATCTTAGTGACATCAAAGTTTTTAACATAGATTTGCGCTAATTTTCGTAATTTTAATATATCAATTTTATTTCCCCTTTTATTTAAAAGATTAAGACATTCTCCACAAAGTTGACCAATGCCTGCTTCGTTTAGACCATGTAAAGTTGCAACTCTATGAATATTATTAACTTCTTCTTCACTTAAACTATTAGCACTTAATTGGAAATTCTTGCATAAGTAATTAAGCAATTTAACATCACTAAAATTATCCTTTAATGGATTTTTTGTTCTACCAACAAGTTCAACTTTTTTACCATTTTCAATTACATCATAATCAAATTCAATTTTATATGAGTCTTGAACTGATGCCCCAATATCCTTGTATTTTTTAAAATTAAAATCAACTGCATATTGACTCATAATTCTTTTATATTCTTCTTCGCTACTTGAAGTAATAAATAAACCTTTTAATATAAAGTTATCAAAAAAATTCTTTGGTGTCTCAGGATCATTTATAACAAAAACAATTTCTGAATCATCATCTTTTTTATATGTATTCAATAGACCAATTGACTCAAGATTTTGCCTTGCAAGTAAAAAATTTTGATTTGATAAATAACTTTTAACAATCAAATCATCATAGTTTCCACTAACTTCTCCTTTATTAATCTTATTCATTAAAAACAGATATAAAAAGGCAGCTGTTTCACCAATAATAGGTAAATATAAATCCATAATAAACTTTAATGAGTCACTAGCTAATAACCCACGTTTTTTTAATATATAAATCAAATTATTGCTTTTCATAGTAAAAATATTATATATGAAATTTGTAATGATTAGATAGTAATATCTTGATTTTTTTCTTATAAAAAATATCTAAATTTTTTTCTTAAATTTTACTATCAAATATATAGATATACAAAATTGTTTATTATATAATAAACATGATTTTTTAGGAGGCGACTATTATGGTCAAGAAAATCGGAATTCTTACTAGTGGCGGAGATGCCCCAGGCATGAATGCAGCAATTGTTGGCGCAATCAGAACTGGTTATAAATTAGGTAAAGAAATGTATGTTGTTTATCAAGGATACAAAGGCTTGGTTGAAAATAACATTGTTAAAGTTGATATGAATTTTGGTGAAAATGATATTTACCATGGTGGCACTTGTATTAAAAGTGCTAGATTACCTGAATTTAAAGATCCTGCTGTCAGACAAATAGCAATCGATAACTTAAAAAAGGAAGGTATTGAAGCGTTAATAGTTATTGGCGGAGATGGCTCTTATATGGGTGCTAGAAAATTAACAGAATCAGGTATTAACTGTGTAGGATTGCCTGGAACAATTGATAACGATATTAGTTCAACTGATGTCACTATTGGATTTGACACAGCTTTAAATAACATTTGTGACGCTATAGATAAAATTTCTGAAACAATGAGTTCTCACAATAGATGTGTTGTAATTCAAGTAATGGGAAATAGATGCCCTGACTTAACTCTTTATGCAGGTATTGCATGTAACGCAGACTTTATTTTGACAGTCGACAGACCATTAAATGAAGACGAACTTATGGAATCGTTGATTGAGAAGAAGAAAAATGGTCAAGATCACGTCTTAATTCTTGTTGCAGAAAAATTATTAGATACTTCTGAACTCGTAAAAAGAATCAACAATCGTACTGGTTGGGATACTCGTGAAGATGTTCTTGGATATATTCAAAGAGGCGGGACACCTAGTGCAATGGAAAGATTCAACGCTGTTAGAATGGGAAGTTATGCTGTAGAACTTCTTGATCAAGGTATTGGTGGTGTTTGTGTTGGTATAGTCGACAACAAGTTAACTCACTTCGATATTCTTGAATCATTAAAGCTCCCAAGAAATAAACACGAAGATTTGTATAAGACTTTCGACTTGATTAAATAGAAGGATATAAACTTATTTATGGAAAATGTAAACCTTGAAAAGAAAACTAAAATTGTCTGTACTATTGGTCCATCAAGCCAAGATATGGGCGTTTTAAAAAAACTTATTGCAAACGGCATGAATGTCATGAGATTAAACTTTTCTCATGGTGATTATGAAGAGCAATTAGGCAAACTTTTAAAAGCTAGAGAACTTGAAAAAGAAGGAATTTATATTCCTGTAATGCTCGATACAAAAGGACCTGAAATTCGTTGCCATGATATTGAAGGTGGCAAAGTTCAAATTGTTAAAGGCCAAACATTAAGAATTTCTATGAAACCTGTTTTAGGAAATGCAGAAAAGATTAGTGTTACTTTTGATAAATTATATGATGATGTTGCTGTTGGAAATCATATTAAAATTGATGATGGTAAACTTGATTTAGTCGTTACCGGAAAAGATGAATTTAATAAAGAAATCATTACGGAAGCATTAAATACACATGTAATTAGTTCCAAAAAAGGTGTTAACTGCTCTGGAGCTAAACTTAATTCATTAAAATTCATTAGTGAAAAAGATGAACAAGATTTAATTTGGGGTTGTGAACATGGTGTTGATTTAATTAGTGCATCATTTGTTAGATGCGCTAAAGATGTTCAAGACATTAGAAATATCTTAATCGAACATGGCCATCCAGAAATTAAAATCATTTCAAAAATAGAAAACTACGAAGCTATGGGATGCCTTCCAGAAATCGTTGATGCTAGTGATGGTATCATGGTTGCTAGAGGTGACTTAGGCCTTGAAATTCCTGAAGAAACTGTCCCAATTGTACAAAAGAAATTAATTGATCTTTGTAGAACAAAAGGCAAACCAGTTATCACTGCTACTCAAATGTTAGATTCTATGATGAAATCACCAATTCCAACAAGAGCTGAAGTTGGCGATGTTGCTACTGCTATTACTGAGTCTACAGACTGTGTTATGTTAAGTGGCGAAACAGCAAATGGTGATTATCCAGTTGAAAGTGTTGCTATGCAAGCTAAGATTGCAAAAGTTATGGAAACTACACTTGATTATGAAACTCTTGCAAAACAAGCATATGATACTTCAAATAAAGACAATAACGATGCTATCGCTAACGCAATTGCTAATACAGCAAAATTAATTGGGGCAAAATTAATTGTTTCATTCACTGAAACAGGTCGTTCAAGTAGAAGAATTTCAAAAGCAAGACCTTGCTGCCCAATTCTTTCAATTTCTAATAACTTAACAACTGTCAGACAAAATGCAATTTATTGGGGCGTTAACTCAGTCTTATTAAAGAGTAAGAAAATGCCTGAATTTATTGAAGATATGGAAGTCGTTGCTATAACTCATGCTAAGAAGTTTGGTTTAAAACCTGGAGATTGTTTGCTTGTTAGTGGCGGAACTCCAACAGGAAGTGGTCGTACAAACTTCATGAGAATTATTACAATGCCACAAGACAAAGATTTATTATAATTGTTTACAAATTAATTTAAGACATTATAATATAGTCGTGCGTTGAAAAAGACACGTCTAAATATATTTCCCTACAAGAGATGGAAACAAAAGGTGAAAGTTTCCTTAAGGAGATTATCTAGATACCACTTTGGAGCACTTAAGGTAACTTAACGTTATTACTAATCGAAAAAGTATTAAATCGAGGTGACAAAGAATTAACTTTGTAACTAAGGTGGTACCGCGTAAATATTGCGTCCTTAGAATTTATTTCTAAGGACTTTTTTATATCTTAATTAAGGAGAAAATTATGAATTTAAAACTTGAAAACGGATCTGAAATTCAAATTGAAAACGGAAAAAATGGTCACGATGTTGCTGTTGAAATAGCTAAAGACCAACTTAAAGAAATTATTGCTTATAAATTAAATGGTAAGCTTTTTGATTTATTCACACCTATTAGTGAAGATGGTGAATTTTCATTTATTACACCAAAAAGTGAAGAAGCATTCCATATCTTAAATCACTCCACTGCTCACTTAATGGCTGAGGCAATTTCAATTCTATATCCAGATGCAAAATTTGGTGTTGGCCCTGCTATTGAAGATGGATTTTATTATGATGTAGATTTAAACGGTGTCGTATTAAAAGAAGAAGATTTAAAGAAAATCGAAGCAAAAATGAAAGAACTTTCTAAGAAAAATGAATACATTGTTAGAAAAGTTGTTTCAAAAGATGAAGCTAAAGAAATCTTTAAAGATGATGAATATAAAGAAGAATTAATTAGCGAACTTGAAGGAACTATTACTATCTATAAACAAGGTAACTATGTTGATTTATGTGTTGGACCACACGTACCTTCAACAGGATTTATAAAACATTTTAAACTTGAGACTATCGCTGGAGCTTATTGGAGAGGTGATTCTAAAAATAAGCAATTAACAAGAATTTATGGTGTTAGTTGTTTCTCTAAAGAAGAACTTGAACACTTAGAAGCAATGAAGGAAGAAGCTAAAAAGAGAGACCATAGAAAAATCGGTAAAGAAATGGGCTTATTTATGTTTAGTGAATTTGGTCCAGGCTTCCCATTCTTCTTACCAAAAGGATTAACATTAAGAAGACAAATTGAAAATTGGTGGTACGATATCCATGATGCTCATGATTACAAAGTTATTAAGACTCCAATTATTCTTAGTAAGGAACTTTGGCTAACTAGTGGACACTGGGATCACTATAAAGAAAACATGTATACAACAAAGATTGATGATCGTGATTTCGCAATTAAGCCAATGAACTGCCCTGGTGCAATTTTAGTT
Organism: uncultured Bacilli bacterium; assembly: GCA_944368945.1. GTDB lineage: Bacteria > Bacillota_I > Bacilli_A > RFN20 > CAG-826 > Onthovivens. Next base: position 3,340 of record CALVXH010000018.1, on the reverse strand, counting down.
TATAACTCAGAACTTCATTCATATAAAGATTTACCACTTCGTTTAGGTGAACTTGGACTTGTACACCGTCATGAAGCTAGTGGCGCATTAAATGGATTATTTAGAGTTAGATGTTTCACTCAAGACGATGCTCATATTTTCTGTACACGTGATCAATTAAAAGATGAAATCGAAACACTTTTAAAATTCTATGATGAAATTTATAGTGTTTTTGGATTAAATTACTCAATTGTTTTATCTACAAAACCTGAAAAAGATTATATTGGTGATGATGAAATTTGGGCACAAAGTGAAAAAATTCTTGCTGATGCATGTAAAGCAACTGGTAAGGAATTCAAGATTAACCCAGGTGATGGTGCTTTCTATGGACCAAAACTTGACTTTAAGTTAAAAGATTGTATGGGAAGAATTTGGCAATGTGGTACAATTCAACTCGATATGAACCTTCCAGAAAGATTCAATTGTACATTCATTAATAGTAAAGGTGAAAAAGAAAGACCTATAATGCTTCATAGAGCAATTTTAGGATCATTTGAACGTTTCATTGGTATTATTACCGAACATTTCGCAGGCGCATTCCCAACATGGTGTACTCCAGTTCAAGTAAAAGTTTTACCAGTCAATAATGAATATCATCTTGAATACGCAAAAGAAATTGTTAATTTATTTAAAGAGCACAATTTAAGAGTTGAACTTGATGACAGCCAAGAGAAATTAGGATATAGGATGAGAAATGCTCAAATGAGCAAGATTCCTTATACAATTGTTATTGGTGATAAAGAAAAAGAAAATCATTCTGTTACATATAGAAAATATGGTAACGAAAAACAAATCACTGTTCCAGTTGAAGAATTTATATCTTTAATTGAAAAGGAAATCAAAGATAAAGCACTTCTCGTTGATCCTTCAAATCTTAAACTTTAATACAAAATCTTTGCAAATCGCAAAGATTTTCTTTAATTATGAAAACAAATGTAATGAGAATTTTAGATGCTAATAAAATTAGTTATGAAGTATTTGAATATGAGCCAAATCAAAAATTAACTGGAAACGATATTGCATCTATTCTAAATGAAAACCCAAAAGCATGTTTTAAAACTTTAATAACTGAGGCCAAATCAAAAGAATATTATGCTTTTATGGTCCCAGTTAATGAAGAGCTAGATCTTAAAAAAGCAGCTAAGGCAGTAAATGAAAAAAATGTAGCTATGATTCCTTTTAAAGATTTATTAAAGGTTACTGGCTACATTCATGGTGGCTGCTCTCCTATCGGGCTTAAAAAGCCTTATAAGGTTACAATTGATGAAAGTTGTTTAAATAATGAGTATATTTATTTCAGCGCTGGAAAAGTTGGTGCCCAAGTAAAATTAAAATTAGAAGACTTTTTAAAAATAGTAAATCCAAATATTGAATCTATCACAAATTAAAAGGGGCTGTTAAGAAATGAAAATTCTTAGCAGCCTTTTTTCTTTTACACAAAATACTAATAAAGGCTTAACAACTACGTTGTTAAGAAATGAATTTTTTCTTATGCTTTTTATATTCCTTTCTTAGTTTTTCATTCTTTCCTTTTTGTCTTTTTTTCTTATTCAATAACTTTTTAATATTAAGGGGTGGGATCTTTTCATCTTCTAACTCTTTTGGAGCTTCCCGATAGTTAATACTTGCAGTACCAGTTAGCAACCCAAAGGCCTTTCTAATTACTAGTCCTAAACAAACAAGCATTATTTCTGCAGAGACATTCTCCAAGCCCCTTCTACGAATTCTTTCATAGTTCATATCTTGTTTAATAATTCCAAATACACCTTCAACTTGAGAACTTCTATTAACTCTCATTTCAATCCCTTTCCTAGATAGTAGATTAGCCATTGCTTCTTTTTTAAACCAATACATCTCTTCGTTTGTTTCAAATACTCTCGTATGCTTATTCTTGTTTTTAATCGGAATAAAACATATTCTCTTATATCGACATCGACGACAATCATCAATGATATAGTACCTATTATTTTTATTATGTATATGTCTCCCGTTATATGATGTATCTTCTCTTGCTATTTTGTTGTTAAGACAAACCAATTTATGATCGCTAGTGAAGTGAAAGTAATTAAAATTAAGACTTAATACATCTTGTCTCCACAAATTATATTTGACAAAGTTTTCTATATTATGTTCTTTTAAAAACCTATAGTTCATTAGTGATCCATAACCTGAATCTGCGCAAATTCTTTTTGGATAAAACCCAAAATTATCATAAAAACGTTGCAATGTAGGAATAAATTCATAAAAATCATTTGTGTGCTGACCAACATAATAAGCCAATATTATACCTTTACTAACAATTAGTTGAACATTGTATCCAGCGTGCATATTGCTTCCTAAGCCTGAATAATAATCTTGTTTCAAACACATCGCTGTAGCATCTTTATCAGTCTTATAATATGAATTTCTCTGGCCACAAATTTCTTCTTTTTCTTCATACTCCAAAGATTTAGTTAAGAATGAATTTAACATTTTTAAGTCTTTAACAATCTCAGGTATTCTAGAACCTTTTCCAAACTTAATGTTTTCTATCTCAATATTTTTTTCTTTAGCTATTTTAATAATTTTTACTAAGTATTCAGCTATTTCTTTTGAAGTAAATGATTTTTTATAAGTAGGAATACAAATATATTTTTCTAATAAAGTTTTAATTTTTAAATCTAATTTTAAATGAAAAGTCGTAGGTTTCCGAACAAACTTGTATTTATTTGCGTTCGCCTCAAACTTGCTTCCATCAAGAAAGACATCATCGATATTTATGCCAAAGTATCGTATAACAGTTTTTATAATTTTGTTAAAAATTTCTAAATGATTTGGTGCAATTATATTTTTTAGAAAGGAAGAAATTGTGACATATGAAGGTCTTTCCTGCTCCATCAAATGAATAAATCTTAAGTCATAAAAAATGCTTTCTTCTATTTTTCTAACGCTACCTGAATGCTTTGAAAATCCATAAATTATTGCAGCGAAAAGTCTATAAGGATTATAGGATTTACGACCTGCTGAATATGTTTTCCTTGTGGCTGTTTCAATAATTTCTCCGACTCCAGAATCTTCTAAAATTTTAAGAAAAATATCAAATTTTTTCTTCTCCTCAAAAGAAAGTTCGAGGGAGGGAATTAAAAACGTTTTTTCTATGGTAAAATAAGGCATGTACAATACCTCCTTGACAAGAATATTGTACATAAAGCCTATCTTTTTATAAATTTAGGCTTTTTTTATTAAACAAAATTAGATAACTAAAATCAAGCAAAAAATTAATAAAGTTAATTTGTTTTCGTATCAATATTTTTGTAACGTC
>CALVXH010000017.1 GCA_944368945.1 uncultured Bacilli bacterium | reverse complement strand
AAGGCAATTGGGCTAACTAAAGGACCCTGAAATCGGGGTCGCCAGTAACAAGCCTTGTAGGCTTATGTTAAAAACCGAGCCTTGTGAGACGCGGATTTTTATTTTAAATTTATTAACTTTCATAGATTAAATAGTTAAATTATTTTATAAAGTTTGTTATAGATTTATTTTGCAACCAACTTGTTACATAAAGAAACACATGATTGGTGTTTAACATTAAACTTTTTACTTATAGTGTTTTCATAAAGGAGAATTAAGTTATGAAATTAGGTGATAAAATTGCAATGCTAAGAAAGAAAGCTAATCTTACTCAAGAAGAATTAGCTGACTCTTTAAATGTTACGCGTCAAAGTGTTTCTAGACGGGAGTCTAACGAAGTTTATCCAGACATGAATAAGATTGGAAAACTTGCTGACATATTAGAAACAAACTGTGATTATTTACTTAGAGATGATGTAAATGAAAGTGGAGAAAAGGTGAAAATAGTAAGTGATAATAATAAGGTTGAAAAATATATTAATAGATTAATCGTTACTATATTAAGTTATTTTCCTTTAATAGGATTTATAGTTGGATTAATTTCAATAAAAAACGAAGCAAAAGTTAAAGATAATTTATTAAGAAAGCTAATGATTGTAGGAATTATAATTTCTATTATTGTTACTATTTTTATGGTTATTTTTGTTATATGTGCAATCATTTATTCAATTAGATAAGTTCATTTTTATTTGTTAAAACTTTCACAAATTCTACTCATAATTGAAAGAAAATGTATATTTATCTATAATGTTAGCAAGAAATAGAGGTTAATTATGGAAGTTAAATATGCTGTTATTCCATGCGCTGGTCATGGAACTAGATTTTTGCCTATAACAAAAGGTGTACCAAAGGAAATGTGTCCTATTGTTGATAAACCTACATTAGATTATATCGTTGAAGAGTGTTTAGATGCTGGAATTACTGATATTGTCTTAATTGTTAGTGAAGGTAAAGAGGATATTAAAAAGTATTATGATTTAGATCCTGAATACGAAGAAGAATTAAGAAAAAACGGCAAAGGACAATATGCTGACTTAATTCATAAAATTGCTACAAAAGCAAAATTTCACTATGTTACTCAATATGAACTTTTAGGTCTAGGCCATGCTGTTTTGCAAGCAAAAACTGTTGTTGGAGATAACAATTTTGTTGTTTGTTGTGGTGATGATATTTGCACTTATAATGGGAAAAGTCCAGTTAGCCAATTAGTTGATAGCTTTATTAAAAATGGTGGACACACTGTTGTAGGTGGTCAAACTGTTGAACATAAAAATATTGTTAAGTATGGCGCAATGAATGTTGAATCTAAAGTTGACGATAGAACATATAAATTAAAAGGAATTGTTGAAAAACCAAAATTAGAAGAAGCACCAAGTGATTTAGCTTCTTTAGGGAAGCGGGTATTTAATTCAAAAATTTTTGACGAATTAGAACATACACCACGTGGTGCCGGTGGAGAAATTCAATTAACAGATGCAATTGCTATGTTAATGAAGAAAGAACCAGTTTATTTCTATGATTTTGTTGGTAAGAGATATGATTGTGGTGATAAATTAGGTTATTTAACTGCGATTATTGATGTTGCTTTATCTAGAGATGAATTTAGAGAGGGTTTATTAGAACACATTAAATCAATCTTAAAATAAATATTAGATATTTAATATTAATAAGGCCTGGAATTGTTTCTAGGTCTTTTCTTTACACTTTCTTTACATTTCTTTACATCGCGATGGTATTTTATTAATTTTATTTACTTTATAACTTTAGATGTAATTAAAAGAGAGGTTAAATTACATGAAATTTAGTAAATTATCAAAACTTGGTGCTTTAGCATTAGCATTCGCAGCAACAGCATGTAGTTCTGTTAGCTCTGAATTTGATACATCTAAAGCAATTAAACTTTATTCAAGAAGTGCAGGCAGTGGTACAAGAGAATGTTTCTTTGAAGGAATTGGATATTCAGAGGTTAAAGCTGAAGATAAATGGGAAAGTGGAGTTACAGTTTCATCAGTAGAAAGTAATGCAGACATTATGAGCAATGTTGGTGGGGAAGAATATGCAATCGGATATTGTTCTTTAGATAGTGTCTCATCAGTAAGCACTATTAAAGCTCTTAAATTTGAAGGTGTTGAAGCAACAAAAGAAAATGTTTTAAATGGAACATATAAATTAAAGAGAAACTTCAACTATGTTTTAAGAAATTATGATGACGCAGCAGATGCAAGCAAAAAACAAGCTTGTGAAGGATTTATCGATTTCTTAACAAATACAACTGAAGGACAAACAGTTATTTCAACAAATGGTGGAATTATTTCTGCAAGAACAGATTTAAAATCATTTAAAGATATTGAATCTAAATATGCAATTTTCACAAGTGATGAACAATTAAATATCGATTTCTGTGGATCAACAAGTGTTGAAACAATTATTAAAGCAGCAGTTGAAAAACTTACAAGTTTAGTTTCTAATAAAAAATTAACTTACACATTAAATCAATCAGGAAGTGGCGATGCTGTTAATGGTATCACAGAAGGTAAAAATGGAAAATTATTTGGCATTGGATTCCTTTCTAGAGAAATCAAAACAGATGAAGCAGCTAAATTAACAGATGACAATGCAAGAGGCTCATTTGCAATTGACGCAGTTGTTCCAATCGTAAATGCAAAGAATACATCATATACTGAAACTACAGCTGAAGAATTAACAAAAATGTATAAAGGCGAATATAAAGTTTGGAGTGATGTTTTATCTAAATAAGGATGAAGTCGAATAATATTCAGCAAAACGCCTTAAAAAAAGCAAATTTTAAAACGAAAATAGACTTACTTGTTAAGTTTATTTTCGCTTTTTTGGCGTTAATTTGTGCTTGCGTTGTCATTTTTATTGTCATTTTTATTTTAGTAAAAGGTATTCAGCCTTTTATTATCCCAGATGGAAGTGGAGCAACCCAAAATATTAGTGATTTTTTCTTAAATCCTAATTGGCTTTACGATGGAACAGGTGGCATGTCTTATATGATGCTTGCGACCATTTACGTTACATTACTAAGTCTTATTATAAGTGTTCCTACTTCAATATTTTGTGGATTATTTATTGTCAAAGTTTGTCCTAAATCAATCAAAGAGATTTTAAAAACTGGTGTACAAATTCTCGCAAGTATTCCTAGTGTTATTTTTGGATTATTTGGTATGGGTGTTTTAAAGCCAATTGTTAAAGGATTTGCTAACGCAGTTGGAATGCAAACATTTGGTGGAAGCAGTGTTTTAACTGGTGTATTAGTATTAGCTTTTATGACTATTCCTACAATTACATTAGTTTCTATTACTTCTATGGAAGCAGTCGATATAAATTTATCAAAAGCTAGTTTAGCTTTAGGTGCTTCTAATCAACAAACAAATTATAAGATCGTTCTTAAAGCTTCTCAAAGTGGTATCTTTGCTGGAACTATTTTAGGTATTGGTAGAGCCTTAGGAGAAGCAACAGCATTACAAATGGTTATTGGTAATGGTGGCGTTGGTTGGGACTTCTTAAACGTATTTAATATTTATAGAACTTTAACAACTACTATGTTAGCTGGAATTGGTGAGGCTACAGGTATTAAATATGATATTCGTTTCTCATTAGGTATTGTTTTAATTATTGTAATTGTTGTCACTAATATCTTACTTAACCTTTTAAAGAATTATATGACTAGAATTGATAAAGGTGAGCCTAAAGATAAAAACAAAATTGGAATAATTAAAAATATAAAGATATATTTAGAGGCTTACGTTCATGCTAAGAAGAATTAATTACTTTAGTAAATTAAAAAGTGATTTAAAAAATTTTAACTCTTTATCTTTTAAAGATGAAAAGTTAGAATTACTTAAATCTAAAAAGAAAAATATTAAAAAAGAATATTATAATAATATTGCTAAATTAACTAATAAACCATGTAAACTAAGCTTATTTTATTCTATTTTTAGCAAAGATAATGAAGAAATAAATAATTTAAAAAATTCATATAAGGTAGAAAAAGCAAATATTCAAAATGACTTAGATGAATATAAAAAGAGCTTTGAATACCATAAGCAAAGAAACTTAAAATTTAGAAGTATCAAGGATTTATTAAGGGGCTTTAATTCATTCTTTTTTGCCTTTTTAATTGTGGCTTTACTTGTTTGGATTATTGTTTATATATTTGCTACTGGTAGTGGAAAATTAACATTAGATAAAATTTTTGGAAATTATAAGACTGAGACTTACTCATTAAAAACTGAAAATAATTTTGCATTAAGCGATAACTTAGATTTTAGTGATTTAGACTTATCTAGTCCAAATGTTTCTAAAAAGTGGGGCGTAGAATTTAAGTTATTAAGTGTTAATGACAAAAGTTATGTTGCAATTAGTAAAGTAAGTGAAAATTCTCCATTTAATTATCTAGTTAATATCAATAATGATGAAGCATTTGATAGAGGATTTGAAGGATTATATATTTCTTCAATGAGCGTAATGGACTCTAATAATTATTTGAATATTATTGTTGGTCAAACTACGGTTGAAAATTTTATAACTGAATTAGATAAAGGTGTAGAGATTGTAGACTCAACATTTTTAGGAGAAGGTGGTGGATTTAGGGGTTCATTGCTTAATACTTTAGCTTTAATTGGTCTTTCATTAGTATTTGCTTTTCCTTTAGGAGTTGGAGCAGCAATTTATTTAGGAGTCTATGCTAAAGAAACAAAAGTTACTTCAATAATTAGATCTTTAATCGATATGATTAGTGGTGTCCCTTCAATTATATTTGGTTTAGCGGGGGCCTTAATTTTTATTCCAGTTGCTTCATTAATTCCAGGAACAAATGGAGGAAACTTACTTAGTGGTGCTTTAACAATGACTATGATTTTATTACCTACTATTGTTAAGACAGTTGAAGAAAGTATAAAAGTCATACCAAAGTCATTAACTCAAGCTTCATTAGCTTTAGGAGCAAGTAAAACTGAAACAGTATTTAAAGTTGTTTTACCTAACTCATTACCTGGAATATTAACTAGTTTACTTTTGTCCATTGGTAGAATTATTGGAGAGAGTGCAGCGTTAGTATTTGCAATGGGAACAACAATTGCAGAGTATGCAAATATGAATGGAAGTAATGCTACTTTAGCAGTTCATATTTGGGTTATTTTAGGAGGAGATCATCCTGCTTATGATAATGCTTGTGCAATCGCAATTATCATTATAATAATTGTTTTAATATTAACATTATTAATTAAACTCATTGCTTTCAAAATGAACAAATTTAAAGTACGTTAGGAGATATTTATGAATAATGAAAATAATAAAGATGAAGTAGTATTTGATGTAAAAAATGTAAATCTTTTTTATGATAATGGTGCAAAACAAGCATTAAAAGACATAAATATGAAGATTTATAAAAATAAAGTTACTGCTTTTATTGGACCTAGTGGATGTGGAAAATCAACTTTACTTAGATGCTTTGATAGAATGAATGAACTTGTTGATAATTCCTATAGAGATGGAATAATTACTTATAATGGTGAAGACATTAAAGACATTAATTCAATTTATTTAAGAACTAGAGTTGGTATGGTATTTCAACAACCAAATCCATTTCCAATGAGCATTAAAGATAACATCTTTTATGGTCCAAGATGCCAAGGTGTCAAAGATAAGAAAATTTTAAATGAAATTTTAGATGAGTCATTAAAAGGTGCTGCTTTATATGACGAAGTAAAAGACATTTTAAATAAAAGTGCTTTAGGACTTAGTGGAGGTCAACAACAAAGATTATGTATTGCTAGAACATTAGCAATGTCTCCTGATGTCATTTTAATGGATGAGCCAACTAGTGCTCTTGACCCAATTGCGACTTTAAAAATCGAAGAGTTAATTAATGAATTAAAGAAAAAATATACCATCATCATTGTTACTCATAATATGCAACAAGCTGCAAGAATTAGTGATTACACAGCATTTTTCATGCTTGGAGAACTTGTTGAATTTAATAAAACAGAAGAATTCTTCTCTCATCCACAAGACAAGAGAAGTGAAGACTATATTACAGGGAGATTCGGATAATGGATATTAATGAAAAAATAAATGAAGTCTTCTTAAAAACAATAAAAATGTATGATTTAACAATTGAGTTTTTAAGAAGTTCACTTTCTTACTTTATTGATGAAGAAGAAAATGTTAAGGGCGAAACAAAAATTAATGATGATTTAGTTGATAGGTCCTTAATTGAAATTGAAAAGACATGTTTAAATATTATTTTAAGAGAAAGACCTTTTGCTTTAGACTTAAGAAGAGTAACAGGAATATTTAAACTAGTAGATGATATTGAAAGACTTGGTGATCATAGTGAAGATATTGCATGGTGTGTCTCTAATTTAAAAAAGGCACAAATTAAGCAAAATGTTAAATCTAAATATCTATTAGAAATGATAGAAATTAGTTTCAACATGGTTAAAGATGCTTATAATGGTTTGCTTAAAAATGATGATAAGTTAGCCTTAAGAGTTTTAAAAACTGATGATACTGTTGATGATTTATATTTAAAAGTATTAAATGAGCTATCAATTTTAAAGGAAAAACTTGCAAATAACGACTATTTTATTTATATGACATTAATTGCTAAGTATGTTGAAAGATTAGCAGACCACGCTTCAAATATTGCAGAATGGGTAATCTACATTAAAAGTGGTTATTATAAAGACGAAGTGATAATATAGTTTTATGAACTTAGATTATTTAATTTACTCTATTGAAGATGATAAAAACATATCACATGTTATAAATCTTGCTTTGACTAAAAACGGATATGAAGTTAAATCTTTTTATGACTATCATTCTTTTAAGGAAGCGTTTTTAAATAAAAAACCTAATATGATTTTATTAGATTTAATGCTTCCAGAAGTTAAAGGTGAAGATATATTAGAAGAGATTAGAAAAGATCCATCAAATGATGATATTGAAATAATTATTATTAGTGCTAAAAACCTCACTATAAATAAAATTGATGGCCTTGATATGGGTGCAGATGATTATATACCTAAACCATTTGATGTTTTGGAACTTATTAGTAGGGTGAACGCACATAGTAGACGCTTTTTAAAGAAAAAGACAGATGTTATTAAAGTTAGAGACATTACTTTAGATTTTAATAAAAGAGTAGTTTATTTAAATGGTGAAATAGTTAAATTAACTAATAGTGAATACCTAATCTTAGAATACTTACTTAAAAATAAATGTAGAGTTGTTTCTAGAGATGAACTATTTGAACTCCTTTGGGGTAAATCTGAATCCTTTGAAACTAGAATATTAGATGTTCATATCAATCAAATTAGAAAAAAACTAGGCAAAGAAAATAGCGAAATTATTGAAACCGTATATGGTGTAGGATATCGCGTTAAAGATGAATAGGAAAAATGTATTTTTTGATGTAATTTTTGTTTTTTGTTTGACGATAATAATTCTGCTGTCATCTTTTTTAACTTCTTATTTTATTTCTAATAATGAAGCAAAATTGACTTTAAAAACATATGGAGATGAAATCGCTTTAATTTATAAATCAAGTGATGATGATTTAACCATCGAAAATGAATTTGGAAATATCATCAATATAAGAATTACTATTTTAAAATTAAGTGATGGCACACCTTTACTCGATATTAATCCTTTAGATAATACTTTATCTAATGAAGATAGATATAATGAATTAAAAAATAATTTGAATAGTTTTTATACTAAAAAAAGTTTAACAACTAAATATGAGACTCTTTACTATGTAACCAGTAATTCAAATTATTTCATTAGAGTTGGCTTACCAGTTAGTCAAATTCAAAATGCCTCAATTTATATTTTAGAATTTGGAATATTAGGTTTAGTTGTAATTAATTTAGCTTATGGCTCAGTTAGGCTTTATTTTTATAAAAAGAGTATTAATAAACTTAAATCATCTATTAATGAATTAAATAATGTAGTATCTCTTCCTAAATTTAATGATGGAGATGATGGAGTAGAAATTTTAAATAATACTTTAAAAAAGATTAATGTTGAATTTCAAAATAAGATAAATGAGTTACAATTACAAAAAAATCAAAATGAATTAGTCCTTGATTCAATTGATGAAGGTTTTATTGTTATTAATAAAAATAAATCAACTATATTAATTAATAAGTATGCTTTAGAGGCTTTAAGATTAGATAAAGATGATGTTCTTAATCAAAATTATTTATATCTAAGTTTTGAAAATAAAATTAATGAACTTATTGAAAATCAAAATTTTAATCATATAACATCATTTGATTATAAAATTAATGGAAAGATTTACTTATTTTTCATTAATAAAATCGATGAAAACTATTTATCAACTGATCAAAATTCTTTTGTCGCAATTACATTTATTGATGTGACACAAAAACGATTAAGCGACATAATTAAAAGAGAGTTTATTCAAAATGCTGGTCATGAACTTAAAACTCCATTAACGACTATAATTGGCTATGAAGGAATGATAGTGAATAATATTTTAAGCGAAAAAGATGAAGTGGCTGAAGCTAATCAAATTATCTTAAAAGAAGCTAAACGAATGAAATCTGTCATTGATGATATGCTCACATTAGCAGAATTAGAAAGTAAAGAAACTGAAAAAGGAAATGTAGAAGATATTAACGCTACAAAAGAAATTGAATCTATTATTGATTCTTTTAAATATCTAACAATGGAAAAAAATATTAGTATTAGTACTAATTTAAAAGAAGTAACGTTACATATGGATTCAATGGATTTTGATAGATTATGTCGTAACCTTATTTCAAATGGAATTAAATATAATAAGCAAGGTGGAGAATTAAAAATAACTTTGAATACAAGTAATTTAATTGTTGAAGATACTGGATTAGGAATAGCCGAAAAAGATATAAATAGAATATTTGAAAGATTCTATATGGTTGATAAAAGCCATAGTAGACAACTAGGCGGAACTGGCTTAGGGCTAGCAATAGTTAAGCATATTTTAATTAAGTATAATTTTACTATTAAAGTTGAATCTCAACTTGGTATTGGATCGAAGTTTATCGTATCTTTTAATAAATAATATATAGTTTTTGCAGGGTTTTTCTTAATTTTTATCAACTTCTAATTGCTAAATTTTTTTAGGAAAATTCATAAAAGAGTTTTAAAAATATTTATTTAAATTTAAGTGTTTAAAAAAGTAGAAAAATATCAATAGAAAAGTAATCAAAATTTCTAAGAAAATTTACAAAAAATCTTGACATATATATTGAAAATATATATTTTAATAAAGACACTAATCTTAGAAAAATTAAAGTCCCGGTAAGATTTTAAGAAATTGGAGGATAGTGAAATGTATAAACAAACTACAAGTTTAAAGAAAGAAGAAATCTCACGTAAATGGTATGTCGTTGATGCAACTGATAAACCATTAGGTAGATTAGCAAGTGAAATTGCTGTTTATTTAATGGGTAAAGAGAAACCATCATGGACACCTAACCAAGATTGTGGAGACTACATTATTGTTATTAATTGTGAAAAGGTAAGTGTGAGTGGTACACATAAGCCAATCAACAAGAAATATTACAATGTTAGTGGATACAATGGTGGTATGAGAATCAGAACTCTCAAGGATATGTTAGAAAGATATCCAGAAGAATTATTTGAGAGAGTCGTATGGGGAATGCTCCCAAAAGGAAGACTCGGAAGACAAATGTACAAGAAATTATTTGTCTACAAAGGTGCTGAACATAAACATTCAGCTCAAAAACCAGAAGTCTTAACTTTTAAGAGTTTAGGAGGAAATAACTAATGGCTAGCGCAAAAACATTTTATGGAACTGGAAGAAGAAAATCCAGTGTCGCAAGAGTTTATGTTAAAGCAGGAAAAGGCACAATTACAGTCAACGAAAGAGATGTAAGAAGCTATTTCCCACACGAAACATTAGTTCTTGATTTAAAACAACCTCTTACAATCCTTGGTGTTGATGGAAAGTACGACATCACAGTATTTGTTAATGGTGGTGGTTATACTGGTCAAGCAGGTGCTGTTAGACTTGGTATTGCACGTGCATTACTCGAAGCTGGAGAAGACAGAAGTGCTTTAAAAGTTAACGGTATGTTAACAAGAAACCCAAGAGCAAAAGAAAGAAAGAAATACGGTCTCAAAAAAGCAAGAAGAGCTCCACAATTCTCAAAACGTTAATCTTATTAACTATAGTGAGTTGTATACTAAGGCATTTGATTTAATCAAATGCTTTTTTTATGAAAAAAAGTTATAGATAAATTACATGGCTATAAAATCAAGTGGGGAGGTTATGAGTTTAAACCCCATTAGATTTTATAGATTTAAATTCGAGTATGGATTAGGTGATCGAAAAATAATGATTAAAAATAATAGTTATTTTATACTATTAATATGTATGTATTTTTAATTGTTTTTTGGATTGTATTTGCGCTTATTGCAATTAGTTTTGTTACTATAGGCGCAAAATTATTTAAATTTCATAATCCTTTTAAATCAAAGAAAAATAATAATTTAGATAATATAAAAGTAGGTCCTTTTCAAAAAAAAGATGTTATTTGCCCTTATTGTGGTCATCATAATGAAAAAGGTGATAACTATTGTTCCAAATGTGGACAAAAATTAGAAAGAGCAAAAATATGTAAAAAATGTAATGGAGTAAATGATCCTAATGCAACATATTGTACTTTTTGTGGTGAGAAATTAGATGAATAATAATAACGAAGAATTTATTAGACTATATAACGAACTTGATTCGTTTATTGATGAAAAATATGATCGCTATGAAGAAGATTCTAGTATTTATTTTTTAATTAATCGATTTAGAAAGTCAAGTATACCTATTGAAAAGGAATATGCTAAAAAATTAGATTCAATTAGAAAAATTAGGAATCTATATGTCCATGAAAGTGGCATCATTGATGATTTGTTTTTAGTTAGTGATGAAGTTATATTAACTTTAAAAGAGATTATTAATTATGTTAAAGATCCTTTAATAGCTAAGGACATAATGACACCTTTTAATTATTTAAAATTAGCAGATGATGAAACTAATATTGATTCATTAATTTCTATTATTTATAAAGAAGGAATAAGCAATATTCCATATATTAATGATAAACATATTGTTAAAGGTGTATTTAATAGTGATGTCTTATTAAACTTGCATTTTCATAATGTAAGTTTATCCAAAAATACAAAAGTTAAAGATATTAAAGAATATTTAACTTTTGAAGCGAACTTTAATTCTAGATTTATTTTTGTAAATAAGAATTATGAAATTGATGTTTTAAACGAATATTTTAATAATTCAAAAGAACTTTATAAGAAAAGACTACCCATTATATTTGTTACTTCTAGTGGAAGAAGCGATGGAATTTTAAAAGGAATTATATCTCCAATAGATTTGATTAAAAATAGTAAAAAATAAATTACCAACTAAAATTATTACTATTTAAAAACACAGTATCATTCTCATTATTCATAGTGTATGTTTTTATATTTGCAGTATCACTTATATTTAATGCATATGAATAATTTGGCAAGCATTCGTTAAATAAATTAATTTTATTTAAAGTTGATGTTTTGCTTTCCTCAAAAATATTATTTGATGGATTTTGATCTAATGATACATTCATTTTAATAGTAGCAATTCCGTTAATTCCCATATTTAATTCTATATTATTTAAAGGATATCCATCAATTTCACTACCATAATTAAGATATAAATCGCCACCTAAAACAGGAATATTTAATTTTAAATAAAAACGGTTATTAGAGGATTGGTTTTGAAATAATCCTATTAAATCGAATGGTTTTATTTCACTATCCATGTTTGATTCAACTTGATTATAAATATATTGATTATTCAAAATGAAAAGTACTAACCAATCAAGTATATTATTTGTAAAGTAGGTGCTATTAGTCTTTAGGTAATTAACTTCGCCACTTTGAAATACCCATTTAAGGCCACTTTTTTTGTATGTTTTAAATGTTCTTTTTATGTAAATATCATCTTTGTATACCAATATTTCGGAAGATGTAGCTTTGAAATTACTTAAAATAACAAATCCGCTTGGCTTATTTTGAGTAATTAAATCATCTATTTTTATTGAACAGATTACATTTCTTAAGTTATTAATTGAAATACCATCGATTATCTCAATATAAATATCTACATTATATGTTCTGTTTAGCAAATCTTGGCCACCAATAAGAGTGCCGATTTCTAATAATATATCAATTGCTATATTTCCTTGAATGTGATATTTACTCTTCTTTGTTGTTGTAATACCAAATTTAACTAATGTTGGTAAATCTTGCAAATCTATATATGAATCGCTATTAATATCACCTATTAAGTTATTAAAATCATTAATGGTGAGGTTGTTATAAATCACTTCTTGGTTTGATTTGTCATAACCATTAATCATGTTAATTGTAAAACATCCGTATTGGTCATTGATTTTTAAATTTTCTATATTTATTGTGAATAAATTTGATTCATCACTTTCATTAAAATTTAATACTATTGTAAATGGTTCATCTAATGAAGGAACAAGCTTTGACAAATTAACATTCAATCTGATTGTGTTAGTTGCAGGAATAGAAGTTTGACCATTTAAATAATTGTCTTCAACAAAATCGTAATTATTATCAAAACCAATAATTCCAACAAATTTACTAATGTTAGCAAAAACAGCTTCTTTAACATCATCCTTATTTAAAGATGCTCCTAAAGAAGTTGTTCCAGTAATAAAGCTTAAAATACTTTGAATTTGCGAGATATATTCATATAAAACATGGGTAGAATTATTTGGATCACTACCAAAATTTTCTAGAATTCTTAAAGAATTCATTATACTTTTTTCTTTATAAGTGTAAGCTTTTAATGTTCCTAAAGAAGAATCTTCATAGCAAAAATTTAGGCCTATATCGTTTATTTCTGGATGATCTTCAAGCCTAATTGAAATATCTTTTGAAGCATTATTTTTATCGACAATTGAAAATTTAGCGGCGCCTAATCCTTGGTTAATAGAACTTTGATCCCAAAGTTTACCATCTGTATAACCAATTGCTAAAGTGCCATCTATTTTATATTCATAATCATTAGGCAAAACTAATGAATTATAACCTGGGGGATTGTCTCTTATTTGAGACGAATCCTCCTAGTTTAAAAGCATTTAAAAAATTTCCTGTTAATATGTCTAAAATAGCATTAACAGTTGAATCTGTTTCTTTATATTTTTCTATTAATGTTGGATCAATTCCTGTAGATGAATCAGTATATTCATCAAAACTAAATGAGAAGCTAACTGAATCGCTTGTATTAGGAATAGCAAAATCAACATCAATAGCTGCAAATGAAGATGAAGTTTCACTTAATAAGACATTAATTGTTCCATTTGCTAATGAAGAATCGAAGACGCTTAAATCAAGTTTAATTGATAAGTAACCTTTTTCAGTATTTGAAATATGAACTTTATCATCTGGTAATTCAGACTTTAATAACGACCAAATATCACCATTTACAAAATCAGTGAAACTTGAAAGTGTATCGTTAAGGTTTCCAAAGATATCTTCATTTAAACCATCAACAGTTTCTTCATTTCCTGTTGAGCCACTTGAATTAGCGATTAAAGTGGAAATAGCACTAAACATTGATGTCATAGTTTCTGTATTTAAACTAAGTCTAGTTCTATAATTTTCATTTTGTGAATAATAATCAAAGTATAATGTTTGGTCATTAGTTTTATCATTTGGTAAATAATCTAATTGAATATTATGTCTAATATCATTAATTATTGAATGAGCAGTTAATCTATATTTACCATAATTTTTATCATCAAGTGATGAATCAAAACTTGCATTTGATAAATCAGCAGCAATGTTTCCGCCAAATGAAATAGCTCCATAATCTTTTGATTTATAAGTTAAAGTATAGTTACTATTAAACTTTTTAGTGTTAACAATATTTGCGATAGAATCAAATAGAGGAATTGTAGCTTTATAATCTACATATTCATTCAAATTATCTTTATTAACTACATTAATATTATTTTTTCCAATAGAATCACCAACTAAATTAAGTTTAATAGAAGCAGTGTCTAAATATGATTTAGTGACTTCATTTTCAAGTCTAGAAACTTTACGTAATGGAATATTTTTAATTTCTACATAATTAATAAGGTTATTTTCAATTGAATCAGTAGCTGAATAATTGATATTAATTTCAACTGGAGTAGATTCAAATGCAAATGGAATATTTAAATTTAATCCACCAAGAGTAACACTTATTTTTAATGTGACTGTGTTATTTGTATCATTTTTAATCTCAATCTTTTTAAGAATATCTTTATATCTATACCAATGTCCATTAATGATATCTCCAATAACAGAATCATTTAAAATATCATTAGCACCACTAAATGCATCGTTAACATCAGTAGAAGAAGTTAAGTTATTAAAACAAGCAAATAAATCATTAATACTCGCATCGCTTAAATAGCCTTTAGTTCTATTATTTAAGTTAATAAATAGGCCTTTTGCACTGTTTTCATCTTGATTTGCTTGATATTGAACAGAAATATCATTAGCAAAACTATCGTTTTTATTTAATGTGAAATTGTAATTTCCATTTTCAAATCCATTAGTAAAATCAGCTGCTAAATTACCATTAAAAATATGTGAAGCTTTTGAATTTATTTCACCTAATTTATCATCATAGTAAGATGCATCTTCTTTATATTCGTACTCATTAAAACCTAATTCATAGTTAAATTTAAATGATGTTTCATTCATCATTCTAGCTACAGTATAAATTAAATTTGGTGTGCTATCTAAATCATTGCTATAGTATTCTTCAATTGAAGTATTGCTAACTAAACCATCTTTATAACCATCAAGTTCATTAGTAATTTCACCAGAATTTACACCTTGCATGGTAATTGAATCGGTTGAAATAGAAAAAGTAATATTTCTACCATCTACTGGCAATGTGAAGTTCTCTAATGATAAGTTTGTTAATTCACCATTATTATTAGCATCTAAATTAATAACAATATCAGAAGTTAAAGTTTCACTAATTAAACTACCAGGAATAGAAATTGTATATCTTTTTCCACCATTTTCTAAATCACTACTTTGAGAAACAAGAGAACCACCAATTGTTCCTACCATTGGTAAAATGGTTAAAATATCGATTTGTTGAATTTTTTCAAGAATTTCATTTAAACTCTTATTTTGTTCATCTGTTAAAAATAGGGTAATTGCTTTTAATGTGTTTGTGATAAATTTACCACTTACTTTATAACCTGTTTCATTCCAGTCGAAGTAGATTGTACCATCACCAGCAGTGTAGACTTTAAGATCTTCATTTAACATTGTTGTGTCATTTTTTAATGCAGTATCTTTAATTAAAATATTAGTGTTACCACCAAATTTTGCTGTAACATCATTAACATTTACTGATAAATTATTGGTTGCGTTTTGCATAAATGATAAGTAATTAGCACCACCAGTAAACGAAAGAGTTAAACTTGATGTTTCATTAAATACACCATTTACATTAATTTTTAAATTATTGATGTCTAAGTTAGCAGCTGTTAAATTTTCAAATAACTTATTTTTAATTGGATCTATTGAATCTGTGTTACTGCCATCGGTATCTCCGTTATTAATCGTTGAATCAGTATTGCTCTGAGTTTGCATAAATAGAATAGTTGTTGAAGCAGAACCTAAAGTAAGAGCTCCAAAAATTGAAAATACTAATAATCTTTTAGAATTTTTATTTAAATGAAATTCTTTAAAAACTTTTTTCATAATGTCCCCCTGTTCATCAACAGATTTGATTTTTATCGCAAGATAATTTTATTAATCAATATTAGAGATGTCAACATAAATAATGAACACTTGAGGTTGAAATGTTGAATATTTATATCATTTCTTATATTTTGTTTACTTTTTAAGAACTATTTAGATTTACTAATATAATGTTTTAATGGAATAAATTAGTTGTTTAAAGTATAATTCTAATTGTCGCAGATATGGTGGAACTGGTAGACACGCAAGACTTAGAATCTTGTGCTTCACGGCGTAGGAGTTCGATTCTCCTTATCTGCACCAATATTATTAAATTGTATACGTCAAAAAATTGCAGTATACATCAAAAAATTACACATATAAAAAAGAAAAAAGATAATCAGTTTAGTTATAGTTTAGTACTATAATTTCTGACTATCTTTTTTGTTATTCCGCCATTTTTCGCCAGCGAGATTTCAACTCGCCTTACTTTTTCTTTAATATTTTTAGAATATGGCAATAAATTATCAATTGACATTATCAAAGACTAAATTCAACTCTAAAAATCCGAGGGCTTAACTGTTGAATTAACTTTTACACTTCACCAAAATTACAAAAATTAAAAAATGCGATTTTTCCGATAAATATCGCATTTATAAAGCAAATATTAGATTAGAATTTATGGCTAAAAACCTATCACAAGTGTAAAACTACCGAACTATGATAAAGCACGTTTTGGCACACTTGTTTTGGAAACGAATTTACAATTTGATCCTTCAAATATTTATGATTTGTACGCGAAAAGGTGGTCGATAGAAACATATTTTGATTATGTGAAAAACTCACTTTCTTTTGATAAATTAAACATTCAAGATTACTATACAGAAAAAGGAATTGCATATTTACTTTTAATAGAAGGATTGATATATGGCGAAGTTAAAAAGAACATAAAAAATGTAAATAACAATTCTATAAAAGAAAATTTGTTTTTTACGAAAGCGATGAAATTAAAATATAATCCAGATAAAAAATTCTACCCATGCAGTAAACGTTACAGCAAAGATTTCATCTCTTTTTGAAGATGTTGGAATCAAGATTTTAGATACACCTAGTCTCCATATACCTAAAAACTAATAACTTTATGATATATATAAAAATTAGTTATTAAATCGAAAAAAGTACGCAAAAATAAACTATTTTGTAGTTTATTAATTTGAGATAGAAAAACACTACTTGAATTTTATATTTTTTAATTCTATTTTTAAAATATGAAAAAAATAATTGTAGGCATTGTAGAAGATAATAAAAGTGATTTATTAAATCTAAAAAATATTCTAAGTTTGTATTCAAAAGAAAAAGAAGTTGTATTTGACATTGTTGAATTTGACAATGCAATTGACTTTATGAAGTCTTATGAATGTAACTACGATATAATTTTACTTGATATAGAATTAGGAACTTCAAGTGGAATCGATGTTGCCAAAGCTATTAGAAAGATCGATGAAAAGGTAATTATAATTTTTCAAACTGATTTTG
The DNA here is from genome assembly GCA_944368945.1 of uncultured Bacilli bacterium. GTDB lineage: Bacteria > Bacillota_I > Bacilli_A > RFN20 > CAG-826 > Onthovivens. Next base: position 10,741 of record CALVXH010000017.1, on the reverse strand, counting down.
CTAAGTATGCATTGAATGGATATGAAGTTCATGCTTTGGACTTTATGATTAAGCCAATCAAATATCCATCATTTTCTTTAAAAATGGATAAAGCATTATCAGAAATAAAGAATAGATGTGAAGGCAATTTTATTATTCCTACTGCTGATGGAATTAGAAAAATAGATATTTCACGAGTATTATATATTGAAGTTTTTGGACATAATTTAAAGTTTCATTTAGTTGATGAAATTATTGATGGGCGTGGAAGCTTAAAGCAAATGGAAAAAATGTTGACAAAGTATCATTTTTTAAGGTGCAATAATTGTTTTTTAGTAAATGCGGCTAGAATAAAGGGTATAGAAAAATATGAATGTGTTGTAGGAAATGATAGAATTCAAATTTCTCATCCAAAAAAGAAGTCTTTTACCGAAGCGTTTATGAAATATTTAATGAATAAAGAGGACTGATATGTTTGATGAATTTATAAATTATTACTTTTATTTCTTATCTTTTTTAATTGAAATAATTATTGCACAATTAATTTTTACCCCTAATATCAAAAATTTAAGAGATGGAGCTTTTTTTCGCATCCCAATAGCTGTTTTGCTTAATATAAGTTCTACATTAATTTGTTTTTTAATTTTAAAATTTGTTAATTTTTCAATTTTATATAACATCCTTTCTTACATTTTTATTTTTACAATTACTATAATTTCCTATTATTTTGTGTTTGATTATAATTTTAAAAATGTAATGTTAAATTCCATTATGGGATATTTTGTACAACATATTGCTTATAAAGTTAATTATTTAATGTATGAATCATATTTAATAATTTATGTTTACCAATATATACCAGATTATGTTGTGTTAGTAAATTTTTTATGTCATCTCTTCTATTTTTCGCTGGTATATTTATTTGCACTTTTTGTTTTAAGAAAATTTTATATTAATAATTATCAGTTTACGCTCAGCAGTTTTTCTGTTATTGCATTAGCCGGATTAGTATTAGTGGTAGCTATTGTATTAAACACTGTATGGGCTGGCAATAATTATTGGGGCACTTATATTCTTGGTATTGTAATTGCATTATTTGATATTATTTGTTGCTCATTGGCAATGTATTTAGCTATTGGATTATTTGTTTTATCAAAAAGTAAACGAGAAGCCCTTAAAATACAACATTCATATGAAGATAAAATTAAGCAATATGAACTTAGCAAAGAAAGCATAGATTTAATAAATATTAAATGTCATGATTTACGTAAACAAATTCGAACTTTAAGAGCACATCCAGAATTAATTGATGATGAAGAATTGGCGAGTATCGAGAAGGCTACTAGAATATATGAAACTAATTTTGATACTGGTAATTCGACTTTAAACATTGCTTTAAGCGAAAAATCATTAGTCGCTAAAAAATATAATATTGAACTTACTAGTTTAGTAGACGGAGAAGCATTAATTAATCTAAAACCTGGTGATATTTACTCGTTATTTACGAATATTTTAGATAATGCCATAGAAGCAGTAAAACAGGTTAAAGATATTGACAAAAGGGTAGTTTCCTTAGTTGTAAGTAAGGAAAGGGGATTTTTAGAAATAAGAGAAGTAAACTATATTTTTAAAAAACCAGTTTTTATTAATAATATGCCTCAAACAACTAAACTAAATTCTAATTTACATGGGTTTGGTACAAAATCTATTGAGTACATTGTTTATAAATATAATGGAAAAGTTAATTTCAAAGTACTTGATGATAAATTTTATTTAAATATATTAATACCTCTAGAAATTTAAAAAAATGCAAGGTTAGGAAGAAAAATGCAAGGTTATGTGTAAGCGCTTACATTCATAAATTTTTTGTCGTTTAATAAATTTAATGACTTTTTATATAGGAGGATCAAAGAATTTATGAAACATAAAAAGTTTATATTTGGCAACCTTGCCGGAATTCTTGCTGCCTCAGCAATCCTAGTAACTGTTAATGTGCTAGCATTGTCAACCTTTAAAGATGATATTTCCATCTATTTAGGAGGTAGTGGCGTTCAAGGAGCAACTGATGATAGTGATGCTTTTACTAATGCAGGAGAGGTTGTTGATAGAGTAATGGATGAAGGCATGGTTCTATTAAAGAACGAGAATAATGCCTTACCATTAGGTGCAGATAATTTATCTGAGAAAGTTAAAGTTAATGTATTTGGATTTAATACCATCAATATGTTTTATGGTGGTAGTGGATCTGGTGCTTCAAATGTTGAAGATCCAGAAACATATTTACAATCTTATAAAGATGCAGGCATTGAATATAATCAAGACATTATTGATTTATTAGAGGCTAACGCAAATTCTGTAGATAAAGATATTGGAAATCCATTGGGTGGATCATTTTATCCTGCGATTCCAGAGCTCTCTGTTGATTTATATCGTGAACATATTGAAGAGTATAAGAAATATTCTAATGTTGCTATTATAAATATTGGTAGAACTGGTGGAGAAGGTTTAGATATTCCAAGTGGACACCCAGGTGAATATAAAGATAAATCAGGTAAAGGTACCGAAGTTGATTATCTTGATTTATCCAAAAACGAAACTGATTTAATTAAACTTTGTGCTGAAAATTTCGAAAAAGTTATTGTTTGCTTAAATATCGCTAATACAGTCGAATTAAACGAATTAGATCAAGAAGGTGTTGATGCCGTTTTATGGATTGGACACCCAGGTTCATATGGTTTAAGTGAGGTTGGCAAAATTTTAAGAGGACAAGTTAATCCTAGTGGAAGAATTACAGATACTTTTGTTTATGATAACGAATCTTCCCCAGCTAGTAGAAATGCTGGTGCATATTATACACAAACATATAGTGATAATAAGTCACTTTACTATGTAGATTATGAAGAAGGAATTTATGTTGGTTATAAATATTACGAAACCAAATATTTAAATGATGAAGCTGGGTATGATGCTGTTGTACAATATCCATTTGGTTCAGGTTTATCATATACTGAGTTTGAACAAAAGATTGTTAATAGTTCATTAGGTGGAACAGATGGTCAAATTTCTGTAACTGTTAATGTTAAAAATAAAGGTCAATATCCAGGAAAAGAAGTAGTTCAACTTTATTACACAGCTCCATATACAAATGGTGGAATCGAAAAGAGTGCAGTTAATTTAGTACAATTTGAAAAAACTGATGTTATTGCTCCTGGAGAGGATGTTGATATTACATTGACTTTCGATGTTCAAGAAATGGCTTCTTATGATTATGATGATGCAAATAATAATTCTCATAAAGGCTATGAATTAGAAGCTGGAGATTACGAAATCAAGCTTCAAAATAACTCCCACGATATAATTGGTACACCAATTAAGTATCATGTAGATTCAACTGTTTATTATGATGAATCATCTACTGGTTACACAATAAAAAATCAATTTGATGACGCAAACGGCATTGAAGAAGAGGGTGTTACCTATTTAACAAGAGCAGATAATTTTGCTGCAAATTTCCCTTCATTAGAGAAACCAAAGGCTAGAGCAACTTCTAAATTAGTTCAAGATGAATTAGCATTAAAACCAGAAGTTGATCCTAATGATAAAGACATTGTTACAGATACAATTACTCATGAAGTTGATGCCGAAAAGCGTGATGAAAATGGTGACATTGTATACGATGATGATGGAAATATAGTATATGAAACAACCATTGATGATGATGGTAATGAGGTAATAAAAAAGAGAGGTTTGTATCTTTCTGATATGGCTGGATTAGACTATGATGATCCATTATGGGAAGATTTATTAAATCAACTTACTTTAGAAGAAATTGGTGATTTAATTGCTTATGGCGGATATCAAACATCTGCTGTTCCTAGCATCAATAAAGGTATTAATAGAGATTTAGATGGACCACAAGGATTTAACTTCTCTAACGTTTCTTATGAAAGTTTAAAAGCTATGAGCTATCCAAGTGAAATTGTTTCTGCAGCTACTTGGAATAAAGAATTAATTAAAGAAGAAGGTGATGCGTTTGCTAGAGAAGCACAAGAAATGGGTGTCACTGGATTATATGCTCCTGCAATGAACATTCATAGATCACCATATGCAGGTAGAAACTTCGAATATTATTCTGAAGATCCAATTTTGTCTGGATATATGGGTGCTAATTTTACTAAAGGTGCAGTTGATAAAGGATTAAATGTATTTATTAAACACTTTGCAGTAAACGATCAAGAAACTCAAAGATATGGATTATTTACTTGGATTGATGAACAAGCATTAAGAGAAATTTATCTAAAACCTTTCCAAATGTCAGTTGAAGAAGGCGGCGCTAGAGCTGTTATGTCTGCATTTAATAGAATCGGTGCTACATGGGCAGGTTGTAACTATTCATTATTAACCGAAGTATTAAGAAATGAATGGGGCTTCAAAGGAATGGTCTTAACAGATTATTATATGGTGTTCCAAACATTTATGGATGTTGATAGAGGAATTAGAGCAGGAAATGATTGCTTCTTAGCAGGATTACCAGCATTAGGAAAACTACCTGATTTAAGTAATAACACCGCAAAACAAGCAGCAAGAAAATGTGCTCATAATATTTTATACTCTGTTGCTAATGCAAGAGCAACAAATGTCTCATTAAATGACTCATGGTTAAATTGGTTTATTCCATTAGATGTAATTTTATTCGTTTTATTACTTGCATGGGGTGGATTTGTATCCTATAAAGCATTTAAATTTAATAGAAAAGAAACAGTTGAAATAACTGAAGCGGAAACTGATAAAAAATAATTATAAAGAGGGAAAATATTATGAAAAAAAGAAAAATTTGTTATTTAGCAGCCTGTAGTTTAATTTTTGGAGGAATGGCAGCTGTTGCTAGCTGCTCTCCTTCTGATACAACAGATGTTACTACTCAAACATTAACTGTATCTTTTGAAAAATCATCTATTTATATTGATGAATCAACTACAGTTATTGTAAAAATTGGTGATGAAGTTCAAACAGATGTTCAATTAGAAATTAGTGAAGGAGCGTCAATTGTAAAATTAGAAGGAAATAAAGTTACTGGTTTAGCAGAAGGTACTGCAACAATTAAAGCTAAAAAAGCTGGCTGTAAAGCTGGTACTGCAACAATTACAGTATCCAAAGCGCCAGTTGTCGAAGCTAATGCTGTATTGAAATTTGAGGATGCTTTCCATGAATCTCCAACTGGACAATGGGGTAATGAATTTATGGGTGGATATAAAGATACACCTGTTGGAGAAGGAATTGGTGAAAGCGGTGGAAAGGCTGTTGAATACCAAACACAAGGATGTGTTGAAACAATTAAATTTACTTCAGATAAAGCTGGTAAAGCAGATTTAGGATTTGTAATGGCTACTGTTATTTCTGATTGGATGAGTGGTGGCGCAATGCAAGATATGGCATTAAAAGACTATATTACAATTTCTTTAAATGGCACAAATCTTGATTTAACTGATAAGGTACTTTCTGGAGGTAATGAGGCTTCAAATTATTATTTATGGGATGAAGTTACTTTTAAAGGCGTTGATTTAGTTTCAGGTGAAAATTCAATTGTTGTTACAACAATCGGACAACAAGGTCCTAATTATGATTGTGTAAAAGTTTATGGAGATTATACAATTAAACAAATTAAGGGTGGTTCTGTCATAAAAGAATATGAAGAAATTGGCAAATATTCTTACTTTGTAAATGGATATGAATGGGGTCCTGGCGTTAATAGAATTGTTATTGACTTTGGTAAAAATGTAAAAAAAGCTGATTTAGCAAACGATTTATTTGAAGTTAAAGTTACAGGTAGTGCTGCAACAAATAGAACTGTTACAAGCGCATATTTAGTTAATGATAAAAATGAAAAAGATGATTCATTAACCGAAGGCACAAAGGTAGGTTTAGATTTAGAATTCAATATCGTTTATCAAGATTTTGGGTGGTTCCAAGTAACTAATACAAATGGTGCTAGCCCATTCTTATATGATCAAGTTACACAATTAAATAACTGGGATCCTAATTATGGCTATGAAATCAAATTAGCAAGTGGGAAGTCTTTAACAATTGGTGATACAGCTTATAGTGATGCTGAGAAACCATTTGTTGTTAAAGGAACTGGAACTAGAGTTATTGAAGCTACAAAAGATTGGGGTGAAGCAAAATCCCACACTGGCAAAGATGAAAAAACTTTAACTTATAAGGCATATGAAACGGAGGCGTTAAAAACTGATGGTGGGAAAAATCCATTAATCATTTGGCTACATGGAGCTGGTGAAGGCGGTACAGATCCTGATATTGCTCTTCTTGGCAACGATGTTACTAATTTAGGTGAAGAAAAGATTCAAAAATACTTCAAGACTGATACCTTAGCAGGAGCTTATGTTTTAGCTGTTCAAACTCCAACTATGTGGATGGATGATGGAACTGGTAAAAATGGAGTAGGTGATGCTAGATCAATTTATACTGCAACATTAAAAGAAACAATTGATACCTATTTAAGCGAAAATACCGATGTTGATACATCTGAAATTATATTAGGAGGATGTAGTAATGGTGGATATATGACTATGAATATGGCAATGGAATATCCTACATTCTTCAAGGCATATTATCCTGTTTGTGAAGCATATAAAGATTCTGCAATTAGTGAAGAAGATATAGCTACACTTAAAGATTTATCAATTTGGTTTACTGCTAGTGCAGATGATCCAACAGTTGCTCCTAATGACTATGTAATTCCAACTTATAAGAGATTAATGGAAGCTGGAGCTAGTGATGTTCATTTCTCATATTTTGAAAAAGTTTATGGCAACGATACTGGAAAAGATATTCAATACAATGGACATTGGTCTTGGATATATGCTTTAACTGATCGCTGTGATAAAGATCAAAAAGATTACAATAATGTTGCAGCACCTTCAACAGAGGATGTATTAGTTGATGGTAAAGCAGCAACAATGTGGCAATGGCTTGCAACTAGATAATTTAAATTTCAAAACTAAAAGGGGCTGTTGAAAAACCTCTAATTAAAAGAGGGGCTGATTCAACAGCTTTTTTTGACATTTTTAGGTTTTTAAACATACTTAAGTATGTTTAATCTTTGAACTGTTTATGTCTTTGTTTGCTACCTTTTTTGCAAGTCTCTTAGCTGATGGCTTTTTAAATTTTTCCGGCTCTAAGTCGGAAGGAGCTGAACAAAAGTTACATTTTTTATCGGTTTCAAAAAAGCGGAACAGTTTTCTTATAGCATATCCTAATAGATGAAGCATAATTTCAGAAATAACCTCTTCCATACCTCTTCTTCTAAAACGAGTAAATGAATAATTCTGTTTTAAGCCTCCATAAACAGATACATTTAATAATTTTAGAGAATAGATCTTCAGTTATGAATAAATCACTCAAGTTCCTCCTAAAGTTGAATACTCTTTAACTGAAAAAGGAATAAGCTTAATGCCAATATTAGATGAAATGTGTGAACGGGGAGATAAATATCGCGCAAATTCCAACTAATATTTAATTATTTACTTTTCACATCTATTTCACATTATATATAAATAGATATAATTATAATTGAGTTAGAGAGGTAAGCGTATGAAGTTTAATGAAAAATTAAAAGAATTAAGAAAAGAAAAAGGACTAACTCAAGAAGAACTAGCTTCTAAAATTTATGTCTCAAGAACTTTAATAAGTAAATATGAAAGTGGAGCAATAATTCCCACTAAAGATAATATTGAAAAACTTGCTTTATTTTTTAATGTTGATAAAAGTGATTTAATGTCAAAAGAAGATGTTATAGATATTACATTAAAAAACGAGAAGACATTAACTAAAGCTAAATTATCTTTCTATATAATAATTATTTCTTCCTCAATTTTATTTATTATTCTCTTATCAATTCCAATTATTTCCACATCTAGATATGTTTATTTAATTGCTGAAGGAGGTGTAAATAAAGTTACTTATTTACCTTTGATCATAGAAGAGTTTAATAATGTAACATATTTATGCGTAATAAATTCAAATCCAATCACAATATTTTCTTATCTATTTTCTTTAATTAATGTATCTAGCTCATCCTTATTAATATTTTGTAGGTCAAGAACTTTTAAAATAATAAGTATACTAAATGCGACCATATTTATTATTAATATAATAGTATTTTTATTTTCTATTATTTCAGGAATTAGTTATGCATCTAGAAATATATATGATTATAGCCAAATAAAAAGCTCCTATTAAGGAACTTTTTATTTATTTGTTAATTACTCTATTATTTAGATTTTTTTACAATTCTTCTTTTTGTAAGTAATAAAACTAAACAATAAATGCCATAGACTGCAAGTAATACACCAAAGATTACCCAAAGGTATTTTTGGAAATCAGCCCATAAACTAAGCATCAAACCTAAAGCTAATAAAATTAAGCCAACAACGAGTTCAGTAACAGCAAGATTATTATTATGATTCATGAATTTGATAATAGATTCAAGAATGAATAATGCTCCAATTGCAGCGATGATAACAGCAATAGCAATAACACCAAACTGTACAAGTGCTAAAGCATCACATAATGTAGCAACGCCAATTGCAATTAATGCAGCTCCTGAAATACCATCAAGTAATACAAAACTACGAGTGATATAAACCGATTTGATTAATAAAAATAATCCATATACTAAAATAGCACCGCCGATAAAGTATTTAATGATTTGCTCATCAACAATAGAGACAGCAAATAAAATACCGACGACAATCATCAAAATATATTGGACTAATTTTATTGTCTTTTCTTTTGACATAATGTCCCTCCTTTATTTACTAATATTATAGAATAAAATTTGAACTTTTAAGCAAAATGATTTATAAATTTTATGTTAAAATTTAAAATTGTTAAGAGGTCAATTTAAATGTTAAAAAATAGTGTTTTAGAATGTATCGGAGATACAGATTTAGTTGAATTAAAAAATATAGAAAAAGAATTTAATTTAACTTATAAATTATATGCAAAATTAGAAAGAGAAAATCCTAGTGGCAGTATTAAAGATAGAGCTGCTTTATATATTATTAATGATGGGCTTAAAAATGGAACAATTAATAAAGAAACAGTAATTATAGAAGCAACTAGTGGGAATACTGGTATTTCTTTAGCAATGATTGGAGCTAGATTAAATTTAAAAGTTATTATTGTTATGCCTGAAAACGCCTCTAAAGAACGTAGACTTATGATGCAAGCTTTTGGCGCTGAAGTTATTCTTACTAAAAAGGAATTAGGCATGCAAGGGGCAGTTGATAAAGCTAACGATTTAAAGAAATTAAATCCAAATTCAATTATTGCTGATCAATTTAATAATATTTCAAACATTAATGCTCATTATTATGGCACTAGTAAAGAAATATTAAAAGATTTAAATGGTAAACTTGATGTTTTTATTGCTGCTTTTGGAACTAGTGGAACATTAATTGGAAACGGGAAAGCTTTTAAAGAATATGATAAAAATATTGAAATAATTGGCGTTGAACCAAAAAGTTCATCTTTAGTTTTAACAGGTAAAGCTGGCCCACACAAGATTCAAGGAATCGGTGCTAACTTCCTTCCATCTTTATATAATAGTGAGTATGTTGATAAAGTTATTAGTATAAGTGATGAAGATAGTTATTTAGGTGCTAGATTACTTGCGAAAAAAGAAGGATTGCTTTGTGGAATATCTAGTGGATGTAATTTAATGGCTGCAATTAATCTAGATAAAAAAGCATATGCTAATAAGATTGTTGTTACTGTTTTACCAGATAATGGAGAAAGGTATTTAAGTGTCGATGGATTATACGATTGATAATTTAGCTAGTAAGTTATATGACGAAATAAAAGATAAGTCTAATAGAAATGAACTTTTACTTGATAGAAGTGAAGTTGTTTCTTTTTATAAAAATTTGAGACTTGCTTTATTTATTAATTACTATAGAACACACTTTGTTGAACAAGATATTAAAAATATTTTGCATACTTCTTTATTAAACTTAAGAAATGCTTTTGGGCAATTTTTTAATCAATATGAAGATAAAATAATGGCTTTTTACGGGAAAATTGATGAAATTAAATCGTTATTAGAACTTGATATTCAAGCTATGTATGATGGAGATCCAGCTGCAAATTCACTTTCTGAAATTGTTTTAACTTATCCTGGATTTATTGCTATAAGTGCTTATAGAATTGCTCATGAGTTTTATAAACTTGGTCTTAAATTCTTAGGAAGAATCATCACCGAATATGCTCATGGTCGTACAGGAATTGATATTAATCCTGGCGCAACTATTGGAAAATCATTTTTTATTGACCATGGCACAGGTATTGTTATTGGTGAAACTACTATTATTGGTAATAATGTTAAAATTTATCAAGGTGTTACTCTAGGAGCATTATCTTTAAAAGATGGCCATAGTTTAAAAAACACAAAGCGTCATCCTACTGTTAAAGATAATGTCACAATCTATTCGAATGCTTCTATTTTAGGTGGAGATACAGTTGTTGGAAATAATGTTGTCGTTGGAGGAGGTGTGTTTTTAACTAAATCAGTCCCAGATAACATGATTTGCAAATTAACTCCATGTGGTGTTGAAGTATATAAAAATCAATTATAAACTCTGATTAAGCGCTTAAATGTTTTGCTCCGCCAACTGACAAACTAAATGCAGGTTCATAAGCAAATGCGGCTTTTAGTTTGTCAGACCTCCTTTTTGTATTATAT
>CALVXH010000016.1 GCA_944368945.1 uncultured Bacilli bacterium | reverse complement strand
TAAACAAAATCAAAAATAGCCACGAAATTTTGTAGAGAATTTAAATAAAATTTAAACTTTATTACCATTATATATAATGGTATAATTTTAAAGATTTTTATAGGTGATTATATGTCAAATGTTATTGAAAAAATTTTTAGAGTTGATGAAAGAATTTTAAAAAAGTACAAAAAAGAAGCAAAAAATGTAAGTAAGCTTGCTGATTCAATGGCTAAATTAACCGATGATGAGTTAAGAGCTAAGACCAATGAGTTTAAAACGAGACTTAAAAATGGTGAAACACTTAAAGATATTAAGTATGAGGCATTTGCTGTGGTTAGAGAAGCAGCAAAGAGAGTGCTTGGTATGTATCCTTTTGATGTTCAAGTTATTGGCGGTCTTGTACTTAATGATGGCGATATAGCTGAAATGAAAACTGGTGAAGGTAAAACTTTAACAGAAACTATGCCAGTTTATTTAAATGCTCTTGAAGGAAAGGGAGTCCACGTTGTTACTGTTAACGAATATCTTGCTCAAAGAGATGCTAATGAAATGGGACAAATTTATCGTTGGTTAGGATTAACTGTTGGCGTGAATCTTCATAGTTTAACTACTGAAGAGAAGAAGGCAGCTCATGCTTGCGATGTTACATACACAATTAATAGTGAACTTGGCTTTGATTATCTTAGAGATAACATGGCTCCAACTGTTAAACAAAGAGTTTTGAGACCTTTAAATTTCTGTATTGTTGATGAAGCTGATAGTGTTTTAATTGACGAATCAAGAACCCCTCTTATTATTTCTGGCGGCGCTAAAGCAAGTGCTTCGCAATATACAGTTGCTGATAGATTTGTAAAAATCTTAAGACCTAGTACACAAGTTGATGAAGACTATAAGAAAAAACATCCTGATTATGTACCTGATGGTGATTTTGAAATTGATGTTAAAACAAAATCCGTTAATTTAACTGATAAAGGTGTTGATAAAGCTGAAAGAATGTTTGGAATTAAAAACTTGTATGCTCCTCAATATCAAGATCTTGTTCATAGAATTCATCAAGCCTTAAAAGCAAACTACATTATGACACGTGATGTTGAATACCTTGTTGACCAAGATAATGAAATTCAATTAATTGACCAATTTACAGGACGTGTTTTAAAAGGAAGAGAATATAGTGATGGTCTTCAACAAGCTATTCAAGCTAAAGAAGGCGTAAAAATTAAAGAAGAAACTGTCACTTTGGCTACAATTACTTATCAAAACTTTTTCAGATTATTTAAGAAGTTATCAGGTATGACTGGTACTGCAAAAACTGAAGAAGAAGAATTTAGAAAAATTTACAATATGAAGGTTGTTTGTATTCCAACAAATAAACCTGTCATTAGAGTCGATGCAACAGACTATGTATTTGCCAATAAGCAATATAAGATTCAAGCTTTAGTAAAAGAAGTAAAAGAAAGACATGAAAAAGGACAACCAATCTTAATTGGTACTCCTTCAGTTGAAGCAAGTGAAGAAGTTGCAAAATATTTAGATAACGCTGGTCTTAGATATGAAATGTTAAATGCTAAAAACCATGCTCGTGAAGCAGAAATTATTTCTCATGCTGGTGAGAGAGGTCGTATTACATTAGCTACTAACATGGCTGGACGTGGTACTGATATTAAGTTAACTCCAGAGACAAGAGAATTAGGTGGTCTTTGTGTTTTTGGCCTTGAGAGACACGAATCAAGACGTATCGATAACCAATTAAGAGGACGTAGTGGCAGACAAGGAGACCCTGGTTTCTCAAGATTCTATGTATCTTTAGACGATGAACTCATGGTTCGCTTTGCTAATGATAACTTAAGAAAAATGTTTGCTGGATATGGCGATGAAGCGATCGAGAGTAGAATGCTAACTACCGCTATTACTGGTGCTCAAAAAAGAATTGAAGGTCAAAACTTTGATGTTCGTAAAAACTTACTTGATTATGATGATGTTCTAAGTAAACAAAGACAAATTATGTATTCAAAGCGTGACCAAATCTTATTTGCTACAAACATAAATGAATTACTTTATGAAACTTTCAAGGATTGCGGAGTCGCTTTATGTAAGAGATCTGTTCCTGAGAACTCTCAAAACAAAGGTGTAAATGGTGAAAACTTGGTTAATTTAATTGTTCCTAGATTTTTGCCTGAAGGTGTAATTAAGCCTGCACTATATGATGAAGCAAATCCAACTGAAGCAGGTGAAGATTTAGGAGAAATTCTTTTAGAAGCTTATATGTCTAGAAAGAAAGAGTGGGATCCTGAACTCGCCGATAGAATAGAAAGACAAATTACATTAAAGTGTATTGATAGAAACTGGACACAACAAATCGATAACATGACAAGATTTAGAGAGTCTGTTTCACTAAGAAGCTATGGTCAAATTAACCCATTACAAGATTATGTTAATGAAGGATGGGCTATGTTTAGAGAAATGCTTGAAACAATTTCACTTGAAGTCGTATTAAACTTAATGAATGTAAAAGTAGAAAGAAAAGTTGAAGAAAAGCCAAAAGAAGCATTTACTATAAACGCAAATAGCGAACCAAAACAAGAAACCCCAGAATTAAATGAAAATAAAGCAGAAGATGAAAATCTTAAAGTCGTTGAGAAAGGTTCTACTGATTTAAATATCACTCATATTGATAAAGACGCTAAAGCAGCAGCTGATCATGAATATGATGATATTCATACAAATTAATAGAGGTTTTATATGTTAGATTTATATAGTTTAAAGTTAGGATTAAATGAGGCTAAGAAAGAAATTTCTCAGCTCGGTGACTCTCTTTGACGTCGCTAGATTAAAAGAAAAAATTGATGAATATGAAAAAATGTCTCTTGAAGATAACTTTTGGAGTAACCAAAGAGAGGCAAGTAAAATCATTGATAAAAAGAACGATTTAATCAACAAAATAAATCTATATACAAAGTTAGATAAAGAAATCAATGATATAAGCGATTTAGTTGATTCTTTAGATATAAACGATGATGAAATGGGTCAATTAGCTATTGACTCATTTAATGCCACAAATAGAGAACTTAAAGAACTAAAAAAATTAGTTCTTTTTAGTGGTGAATACGATTCATTAGATGCTGTTTTGGAAATTCACCCAGGAGCTGGTGGAACAGAAGCTTGCGATTGGGCTGACATGCTTTTAAGAATGTATGAGCGTTTTTCTGAAAAACATGGTTATGCTTTTAAAGTTCTTGATTTCTTGCCAGGAGATGAGGCTGGTGTTAAAAGCGTAACTTTACTCATTGAAGGAAGAAACGTTTATGGAATGCTTAAAGGTGAAAAAGGTGTTCATAGATTAGTTCGTATATCACCATTTGATGCTAATGCTAGAAGACATACAAGTTTTGCAAGTATAAATGTTATTCCGCAATTTGACGATACTATTAAAATTGATATTAATCCAAGCGATCTTAAAGTTGACACATATCGTAGTGGTGGTGCTGGTGGACAAAATGTCAATAAAGTTGAAACAGCAGTTAGAATTACACATATTCCAACAGGTATTGTAGTCTCATGTCAAGTTGAGAGAACTCAATTAAAAAACAGGGAACTTGCAATGAATATGCTTAAAAGTCAGCTTTTTCAAAGACAAGAAGAAGAGAGAAAAGCTAAACTTAAAGGTATTGTTGGAGAACAAAAAAACATTGAATGGGGTTCACAAATCAGAAGTTATGTTTTCTGCCCATATACTTTAGTTAAAGATAATAGAACAAATTGTGAAGACACACAAATTGATAAAGTTATGGATGGAGACTTGGATAAGTTTATATATGCTTATTTAGAAATGGAGGCCAAGAATCGTGTGGAATGAGTTACTAAATTTTGTTAAAAATTATTTTCAAAAAGATAATTTGGTTAAAAATTTATGGAATTTGTTTCTACTTTTGGCTGGCACATTTGTTTTAAGCTTTGGAAGTGCATTATTTTTAATACCATTTGGAATTGTTAGTGGTGGTATGACTGGTATTACCATATTAACAGCAAAATTTATCTCACCTGATGTGATGAGTTATATTTTAAGTTGGGTATTTTTCGTATTGGGTTTTATATTTTTAGGTGTTAAATTCACAATATCTTCACTAATTTCTACTATTTTCTATCCTGTATTTTTATCAATTGCTTTAAGAAGCGGGATACAAGAAGCATTTATCCCGTTACTTGTTGGTGGGAACCAAACTGTTATTATTGATAATGGTGTTATTCAAAATTTAAATGAGCTATCGATTGATATAGGCTTATTATTAATTATAGGTATACTTGGTGGAGCATTAGTTGGCGTTGGATGTTCACTTACTTTTCACGCTGGAGGTTCTACTGGCGGATTAGATATTTTAACTTTTATTGTTTCAAAATATACAGGCATAAAAGAGTCTATTCCATTTTTCCTTTTTGATGGAATTGTAGTTTTTACGGGTATTGTACTTGATGTAGTTGGTGGAGATCACATCAGCTTAATTTCTGGTTTTATTGGAATCATAACTGCATTTATAACATCAGCCTTAGTTGAAATTATATATTCAGGAAATACAAGTGCTTATATGGTTGATATTATAAGTGACAAAAAAGATGAAATTTTAGCATTTGTTTTAAATGAATTAGACAGAAGTGCTACTCTTTTTGAAGTTGTTGGCGGATATAGTGGTGAAAAGAAAATGATGATTAGAGTATGCTTTTCTAGAAGGGAATATGTAAAAATTAAGGATGGAATTGCAAAAATAGATCCGAAAGCTTTTTGCACATTTAGCCAAACATTGTTCGTTGGTGGGCTTGGCTTTGAAAGAATTAAAACTAGTGAGGCAGAGTCTTTAAAATTGATTAAGAAGATTAATAAAAAGGCAAAAAAATAAAATGTTTAAATTATGTACTCATTTTAAGCCTAATGGTGATCAACCAGAGGCAATAAAATCGTTAGTTGAAGGACTACGCGATGGAAAAAAATATCAAGTCCTTTTAGGCGCAACTGGTACTGGTAAGACTTTTACTATGGCCAATGTTATTACTCAGGTAGATAAGCCAACCTTAATTCTCGTTCACAATAAAACTTTAGCTGGTCAATTATATGCTGAAATGAAGGAACTATTTCCTGAAAATAGAGTTGAACATTTTGTCTCTAACTTTGATTTTTATCAACCTGAAGCTTATTTACCTGCAAGCGATACTTATATTGATAAGAGCGCTTTAATGAATGAAGAAATAGAAATGATGAGGGTAAGTGCTATTAACTCAGTAGTTTCTAGAAGAGACACAATTGTTGTTGCAAGTGTTGCTTCAATTTATGGACTTGCTGATCCTGATGAATATAAAAAATTAATTTTTGAAGTTCGTGAAGGCGAAAAATTAGATAGAAAACAATTTTTTAAAAAATTATTAGACTCACAATATAAAAGAAATGATATTGATTTAGGTCCTGGAAGATTTAGAGTGCATGGCGATGTAATCGATATTATGCCTGCTGACAGTGAAGATTGGTATATAAGAATTGATTGTTTTGATGAAGATGTTGAAATGATTGCTAAGTGTAACTATTTAACTGGTGAAGTATTAGAAAGATATCGTTATTATGATCTTTTTCCTGCATATGACCATGCTTCTACCCATGAAATTATTTTAAAGGCTTGTGATGAAATAATGGTAGAACTTCAAGAAAGAATGGATTATTTTGCTAAAGAAAATAAGCCTCTTGAAAGAGAAAGAATTGAGATGAGAACCAAGCAAGACGTAGCCGCAATGCGTGAATTCGGATTTTGCCCTGGAATTGAAAATTATTCTAGACACATTGATGGACGTAAACCTGGTCAAAAACCATTCTGTTTGATGGATTATTTTCCTAAAGATTATTTATTAATTGTTGATGAAAGTCACGTCACATTCCCTCAAGTAAGAGGAATGTTTAATGGTGATAGATCTAGAAAAACAACATTAGTTGAATATGGATTCCGTTTGCCAAGCGCTCTTGATAATAGACCTTTAAATTTTGAAGAGTTTGAGGGCGAAATCAACCAAGTGATATGTACTAGTGCAACTCCAGGTGATTATGAACTTGGTAAAACTAATGGTCAATATGTTGAACAAATTATTAGACCTACTGGTTTACTCGACCCTAAAATTGAAGTTAGACCTACTTTAGGGCAAATTGACGATTTAATGTATGAAATTAAAGAAAGAATCAAGCATAATGAACGTGTCATGGTTGTTACTTTAACAATTCGTATGGCTGAAGATCTTACAAATTTCTTAAAAGAGCATGATATTAAAACAGTCTATCTTCATAGCGAATGTAAAACTTTAGAAAGAACAGAAATCATCTATCAATTACGTAAGGGTAAATATGATGTTTTAGTAGGAATTAACCTTTTAAGAGAAGGATTAGATATCCCTGAAGTAAGTTTAATTGCTATTTTAGATGCAGATAAAGAAGGTTTCTTAAGAAGTACTAGAAGTTTAATCCAAGTTGTTGGTAGGGCTGCTAGAAATGAACATGGTATGGCTATAATGTATGCAGATCACATTACTGAATCGATGGATGAATGCATAAAAGAAACGAATCGTCGTAGAGAGATTCAAGAAAAATATAATGAGGAAAATGGTATCATTCCTCAAACAATTATTAAACCTATTCAACCACCAATTCATGTTACTGAAAAAGAGGAAGATAAGATTATTGAATCTAAAGCCAAACTTACAAAAAGTGAACTTGATAAACGTATAAAAGAAGTTGAAAAGAGTATGAATCAAGCAGCAAAAGAGTTTGATTTTGAAAAAGCAATTGAACTAAGAGATATGCTTTTTGAACTTAAAGCACAAAGAAATAAATAGTTTTAAGTTTAACTATAAGTTAAAAACATAAAAAGATAGAAAAAAAGAGTATATAAATGTAAAATAAAACAAGCCGATATTGTTTTATAATTATTGGAGGAAGAATTTATGCAATGGTATGATTATTTATTCTGGGTTATTGCCTTTATTATTATAGTTTTAGGTCTTTTACAAGGTGGTAAAAGTGAAGGTGCTTCTGGTGCTATTACTGGCGGAGGATTAAATGTCTTCGTTAAAACAAAAGAAAGAGGTAGTGAACTTATTATTTCTTATTTAACTTTAGGTTTTGGCATCATCTTCTTATTTTTAGCTTTATTATCAACATCTCTTACTGAAGCTCCAGCAGATACAACAACTGACGATACAACAACTACAACAATCGCTTTATTAATAAATTATTTGACTACAATTTTTTAATTTAATTGAATGTTAAAATTAAAAATGCTGTTAAGAAACGAAAATTCTTAACAGTTTTTTTAGTTAATAAAACCTAAAATCAAAAAAATTTTAGGCTTTATGCACAATATTCTTGTCAAGGAGGTATTGTACATTTTTAATTTTACCATAGAAAAAACATTTTAAATTCTCTTTTTTCAACAAGATATGGATAATGAAAGGATGTGTAGAAGAGGCATAGAAAATTTCTATTCGAAATTATGCTTGTTTGTTTATAACTAGTAATTAAAAGTATTCGAATTAATAAGTACACTACCAGCATTAACTGCTCGGAAGCTCCAATTGAATTAGAATATTAAAAGGTGCCACCTCTTAATATTAAAATTATTATCTAAGAAAAAAGCAAAAAGGAAAGAAAAGTTGAGAAAAGAATATAAGAAACACAATGAAAAAATCATTCTTTTTTAAGCATGTTGTTAAGCCTTTAAAACTATTTTTTAATAAAAAATGGTAAGAATTTTTAATGTCTCTTTAAATATCTAATTTTTCCTAATACAACCGAATATTTAGAATCTAATAGAATAGTAGTTGAAGTCGATTGAATTAAACGCAATTTAAGATATTTAAATATGATTTCTTCGTTGTTTAATTTTTATATTAAATTTAAGGAAGGAATTAATAGTAGCAAAAATATTCTTCTATTTAAAAATAGAAAATATTGATTTACAATTTGAATAACCTACAAGTCGGAATGTTTGGAGGATGTAGTTTTTAAAGACGAATGACATTAAGAAGTATTTAAATATATGGAAGAATTAGTTAAAAAATAAAAAAGCTTTAAATTTTTAGGTTGTTGCTACATTTTTATCTAATTTAGACGAAAATATCCATGTTATAACTAGTTTAATTAATACAAATAACGTTAAAGAAACTATAAATTGATAAAAGATAAAATTTAAATAAAACAGAATGGCACACACTCTATCGAAAAACGGAGGTAAATTACCAAAATATGAGCAAAATTTATAATGAAAGTGAAGAGATGTATTTAGAAACAATTCTTATTTTAAGAGCAGAAAAGACAAGCGTCCGCGCGATTGATATTTCTAATCGTATGGGATTTTCTAGAGCTAGTGTTTCTAGAGCAGTCCAAAATTTAAAAAATAAAGGTTACATCGATGTTTTAGAAAATGACGCAATAATTCTATTAAAAAAGGGTGAAGAATACGCAAATAATGTTTATGAAAAACATCGCCTTTTAACAGAATTTTTAGAAAAAATTGGTGTTAAAGATAAAGTTGCGGAAGAAGATGCTTGTAAAATTGAGCATGTTATTAGTGAAGAAACAGTTCAGGCAATCAAAAGTTTTTTAAATAAATAATTTATTATAAATTAATGATATTTCTTCAGGAAAAATGAATTATGTTAGTTTCAACTAACTTTTCTCTTTACATTTTCATTTTTAGATTGTTTAATATTAATAGGCTTGTTAGCCATAGTCAACAAGCATAACAAATCTATTGCTTAATACAAGGAGGATATTAAAATATGCCAATTGCAATTGCACCTCTAAATACGCCTTTGAGAGTAATAAGAATTAGTTCTGACCCTAAAGTAAAAAAACATTTAGAAAGTTTAGGAATTACTATAAATTCTATTATTACAATTTTATCTTCAGATGGGGGAAATGTAATAATTCTTGTTAAAGAAGGAAGGCTGGCATTAGACAGAGTTATAGCTAGTACAATATTTGTTTGTTAGGAGATAATAAAAGTATGGAGAAAACTTTAGATACTTTTAAGGTCGGCGAAAAAGGAATAATTGTAGCTGTAAATGGTGAAGGAGTCATTCGTAGAAGATTATTCGATATGGGTGTAACTCCTGGTGCTAATGTTGTTTTAAGAAAAAAGGCTCCTTTAGGAGACCCTATTGAAGTGACAATTAGAAACTATGAACTAACCTTAAGAAAAACTGAGGCGAAAAATGTTGTTTTGAAAATAGTGGAGGGTGGTGAATAATGATTAAAGTAGCATTAGCGGGTAACCCAAACTGTGGGAAAACAACTTTATTTAATGGATTAACGGGATCAACTGCCCATGTCGGAAATTGGCCTGGAGTTACAGTTGATAAAAGAGAAGGTGTTTATAAAAAAGGTAGTGAAGAAGTCAACGTTGTTGACCTTCCTGGAATTTATTCGCTCTCACCTTATACACCTGAAGAAATCATCTCAAGAAATTTTATTATTGATGAAAAACCTGATTGTGTCATCAACCTAGTTGATGCAACAAACTTAGAAAGAAATTTATATTTAACAACCCAACTTTTGGAAATGGATGTTCCGGTTGTTGTTGCTTTAAATATGATGGACGTTTTAGAAAAAAATCGTGATGTAATTAATATTAACTTGCTTTCTAAAAATTTAGGCGTTCCTGTTGTTCCTATTAGTGCATTAAAGGAAGATAATTTAAAGGAATTAATGGAAGTCGTTATTGAACAAAGTAAAAGTAAAAGAGCAGGAAGCAGTATTTTATTAAATACTTCTGTTGGAGAAGTCATCAAAAAAGTTAAGACTGCTTTAGATAATGACGGATTAGAAAATTCATTATTCCATGCTATTAAACTTGTTGAGGACGACAGCATTGAAAAAGGAATGCACCCAAAAGAATATAACATTGTTAGAGAAGAGAAAGGGAGTATTAAAGATCCTACTTTCGGAAATGATTTTGAAGCGATTATCGCAGATAGTCGATATAAATATATTCAAAACCATTACTCTATCGCTTTAAAAAAGCATAAAGAAGAAACGGTTGATAAAAAAACCGGCAAAAAAGTTATTGTTAACGAAACTATATCAGATAAAATCGATAAAGTATTAACTAATAGAGTATTTGGTTTAATTATTTTCGTGGTAATTTTATTCTTTGTTTTCCATTTTACATTCGGTGAAGATTTATTCTATTTGAATGCGATGGGAGCATTTAACGGTGTTGATTATACAATGGCCGCAGGTACTCCTTGGGAAGGAATTATTTTCTCCTCGGGAACAGGAATACAATCCCCAGGTGTATTTTTACAAACTTGTTTAGTCGGGTTTACTGATTGGATTACAGAACTTGTTGGAAGTGGCTTAGATAGTGCTGGAGCTGCAAATTGGGCTCAAGCATTAGTCTGTGATGGACTTTTGGCAGGTGTATTCTCAGTCTTATCATTCTTACCACAAATTCTCTTATTATTCTTATTCTTCTCAATTTTAGAAGATACTGGATATATGGCCCGTGTAGCCTTTATTCTTGATCGTATCTTTAGAAGATTTGGAGTTAGCGGAAGAGCATTTATGCCTATGATTATGGGCTTTGGTTGTTCAGTTCCTGCAATGACCAACACAAGAACCTTAGCTACTGAAAAAGAAAGAATTGCTACTGTACGAGTTATTCCATTCTTCTCATGTAGTGCTAAACTTCCAATTTTAACAGCATGTGCTGGAGCTATTATTACTTTATTTGGCTTTTCAAATGCTGACGTAATTACTTTAGGAATGTATTTCACTGGAATTATTGTTGCTATTATTGCAATTTTAATTATGAGAAATACAACCTTAAGAGGAGAAACACCTCCATTTATTATGGAGCTTCCAGCTTATCACTGGCCAAAATTCTCTTCATTAATGTTACATGTTTGGGATAAATGTAAACATTTCATTAAAAAAGCATTCACTATTATTCTTATTTCAAATATTATCATTTGGTTCCTACAATCATTTACACCATCTTGGCAATATATTGAATATGCAGACGGTGAATTCCTTGGAGAGTTTACAACTAATGATTCTATCCTTGCAAATATTGGAAAAATTATTCAGCCATTATTTACTCCATTAGGATTTGGATCTCAACTCGGTTCATATGGATGGGTCTTTGCAGTAGGTGCAATTACTGGCTTAATCGCAAAAGAAAACGTTATTGCAACATTCTCTATGTTAGGCGCTGCTTTAAGTGCTTCAGGAGCAGTTGACCCTTCAACTCTTCCTGCTGGAATTGAAGCGATTGAAGGCGCAGGAGATGTTGGATTAATGATTGCTGCCACTGGAATCAATGTTTGGGGAGTTATTTCATTTATCGTCTTTAATATGACAACAATTCCTTGCTTTGCTGCTGTAGCAACTGCTAAAGCTGAATTAAAGAAAGGAACATTAAAAAATACTATTTTCTTCTGGCTTATAACTTCATATATTGCTGCTAGTGCTTTCTATTTAATTGGAACATGGTGGTGGTGTGTATTTATCTATTTAGCAGTAGCAGGTATTGCTATTGTTACAATCCATTTTGTTAATAAAAATATAGATAAAAAAACTAAGGTTTTAAATGCATAAAAAAGATCGATTATGAATCCAGTTGATATTATAGTATTGTGCGTAGTGATTGTTATTGTTTTATTACTTTCAATTTATTTCATTAGAAAGAAATTAAAAGGTAAATCTGTTTTATCTGAATGTGATTGTTGTTCGTCTAAAAATAATTTAGTTAAGCAATATCATAAAAAATATAAGAGTAATAATTCTAATAAATGCTGCTGTTCAAGCAAAGAAAAAAATAAGAATTTCTAACAATTTTATACAAATAGAAAATCATAAAAATTAAAATAAGTATTTGATTTTTATGAAAGAGCTCTTAAATGGGCTCTTTTCTTTTACTCAAATTTTTGAAAAAAGGGTTTTAGTTTGCTTCTTGAAAGAAAAAAGAAAAATATAGATGAAATAAGTGTGTTTCATTTACATACTTGAAACAAGATATTGCTCATCTCTTTTTGTACAAAAGTACTAACAGTAAAGTAATAAAAATCTTCGCTTATTATTTAGTTGAAAAGCGTTATTCAAGGATTAATGGGTTTAAAATAGTAAAAGAAAAGCTCTTTATAATGTTAGATTTAAATAATGAATGTTTTTCGATTGAAGATATGTTTATAATGATGGAGAATGAACTTAAATAGTTAGGTCTTAAAAATATTTTTAAAAGAAAATGAGAAGATCATTCAAAGTAAATGTGAAATCACAAAATAAAAAAAAGATGTAGTTTAAGATTTTGTTAAAGAACATATTATTGAAGCTACTATATCTTTAATAAAAAGATTAAATATTGAATATCTAGAGTATTAATTATTTGAGAGTTTAGATATTTTTTTCGATAATAATGAAGCATATGAAGTGATTAAATATTTAAAATAAGGTGTTGTTAAGAAATGAAAATTCTTATCGGCCATTTTCTTTTTAACAGCCTTTTTTAAAAAATCATTGCAAACACTAAGTATTTATTTTAAAGATTCGAACTTTCTAAGAGATTTTTTCTCGCCAATCACAACGATGCAATCGCCTTCTTTAAAGATATATTTAGGATCAATTCTTGTTTCAATTTTATCAACGTCAGCTCTTTCTAAAGCAATAATATTTAAGCCATAATTTTGTCTGATATTAGTATCAAGAATTGATTTGCCTATATATTTATTTGGAACCTTGACTTCTAAAATTTCTACTTCATCATTAAGAGAAATAAAGTCTAAGACATTATTAGAAAGGATTCTTTTAGCTAATTTATCACTACTATCTTTATATGGGTAAATAACTTCGGCGCCAAGTTTTTCTAAAACTAAACCTTGTTCCTCAGTATTTGACATAGCAATAACTTTATTTACACCAAGTGCGAGAGCATTTAATGTAGCAAAAATAGCCGTATCCATATGTTCACCAATGCAAACAACAATAGTTTCGCATTCTTTAAAGCCTGTTTCTTCAAGCGTATTTTTAGATAAGTCTTCACTTACAAAAGCGTAATCACAAAATTCCAAGGCTTTTTTAACTTTTATTTCCTCTTTATCGATACAGACAATATTTTTGCCAGATTGAACAAGTTCAAGAGCTAGGCACATACCAAATTTGCCTAAACCAATAATACCAATTGTAGCTTTTTTGTTTTTCATATAATAATCCTTTCTATCCGATGGATACATCTTCCTCTGCATAATGATAAGTAACAGTATTTTTGCCTCTAAAGGCGGTAGATATAGTTAATGGTCCAATTCTTCCTATATACATTAAAACAATTAATATAACTTGACTTACTGGAGTTAAATAACTAGTGATGCCTGTTGAAAGACCAACTGTGCCAAAAGCAGACATTGCTTCAAAACCAAAATCTATTGCGTTATATCTAGTAGCACCTTCTCGATATATAATGAGCTTTTCGCCAGTTGTTAAATCTATAAAATTATAATTTCCTTCAAATACACAAATTAAGGTAAAACCGATAACAAAGAATGAGAATCCTAAAATGATTATTAATAAAGCTCGTCTAATTAAATCTTTATTTATGCTTCTTCTAAAAGCATAAGGCCTTTTTCCGGTAATTACGCCCCTAAGATAAGATAGTAATAAAGCAAAAGTAGTTGTTTTAATACCGCCACCAGTACCACCAGGAGAAGCACCAATAAACATTAAGATACACATTATAATTATTGTTGCATCGTTAAATGTACCTAAGTTATACATTGTAAATCCAGCAGTACGAGTAGACACACTCATAAAGAAAGATCCCATAAATGAAACTTCAGTAACTTGGTTTGTTAATTCAATTAAATAAATTGATAAAGTTCCTAAGACAATTAAGATAAGTGTATATAAAAGAACGATTTTTGTATGTAATGTAAATTTCTTAAAATGAAATTTCTTTTTAATGATATCAATATTAACAAAGAACCCTAACCCACCTGCGATAATTAAAAAAGATGTAATTAAGTTTAAGAAAATGTCGTTTTCAAATTCAATGAGGCTACTATTTCCAATAATATCGAAACCAGCATTGTTAAAAGAACTTATACTATGAAAAAAAGCATATCCCCAAGATGTTGCCATATCGTAATTATGTATAAAATAAAAATCTAAAAATGAAAGGCAAGCGCCAAATATTTCAAAAGAAAAGGAAACAAGTAAAACCAAAAAGAATATTTTCTTAATCCCTCTAAGGTTATTAAGGTTCCAACTTTCTTTAATTAATGATTGCTCACTAAAAGTTAATTTTCTACTTGCAATCATAAAAAATATAACGGCTAAAGTAGTGACGCCTAAACCACCAAGTTGGATTAATATAGCCATTACAACTTTTCCAAAGATTGAAAAAGAATCTGCAACGCCTTCTCTTACACTTACTAATCCAGTGACACAAGTACAACTTGTGGAAGTGAATAAAGCGTCAAGGTATGTAACATTTGCACCAGGATTATGTGAAATAGGTAATATCAAAAATATACTTCCAATAAAAATAACAAGAAAAAAAGACATCGCAATTATAGCGACTGGACTCAAAGTAAACTTATTTAATTTGAATTGTTTCGTCTTATCATCTTTAATCTTCATAGTGAATATTTTAATATTCACTAAAATTATAATCAAGAAAAAGAGGATTTTTATAAATGTAAATATTTAATATAAATAATAATGTATTTAAATAAAAATAGTGCAGAAACCTTCTTTTTTGAATTTAATCAAAAGTTTTAATCTCAAATTTGTGGTTTGTAACATCTTTTTCTTAAAACTTCTTAAAACTTTTTTATATTTTTTTAATAACCAGATACAATATAAATTAGTAGTTATAAACTATATTTGTTACTAAGATGAGTTTCTTAATTAGAAAGCGAATTATGTCGTGAAAATTAAGTAAATTATAAATTGGTGAAGACGAATTATCACTTTTATTGAAGGTGAAGAAAAGTTAGGAAGAAGATTACTTGATATGGGAGTAAATAAAGGCACTAATGTTTTGTTAAGAAAAAAGCACCATTAGGTTAGCTACATCTTATATTGTCTTTTCCTTTGCTTATGCTGTATTAACAATGGTGGTAGACAATATTTATTTTGATTCTAATTATTATAGTGATAATTTTATTAATAATATTATTTAATAAATTTAGAGATAAAAAATAATATTAATTAGTAGATAATTAAGAGCTTATTTGAAATTTTATTATTAGTAGGAATATTTGTAATTGTATTAGCGTTCCTAGCAAGATATATTTATAAAAAAATACCATCTTTATCGTGTAGTTGCTGTAAGTCAAAAATAAATGGTAAAAAAATAGTTGATGAGTATAGAAAAAACAAAAAAACAATAAAAGTCCATTAAAATTGTGGAATTTTTTATTTTTTACAATAACAAAAGAAATATTTTAAAATCTATTTTATGAATTTATTAATACCTTTATAATTAATAATAGAAGAAAGCGAGGTACACTCATAATGGAAAGTTGGATGTGGGTTGTATGGTTAGCAATATTTGCTTTGACAATGATAATTGAAGTTTCAGTTAGTGGATTGGTTTCTATTTGGATTTCATTGGCTGCACTTATTACATTAGCATTATCATTTATTCCTAATTTACCTTATTGGGGAGAAATTATAATTTTTGTTGTGCTAAGTTTAATTTTGCTTGCAAGTACTAGACCATTTGTAAAAAAGATTTTAAAAAACAAAAAAGAAATTAAGACAAACACTCAAAGTTTAATCGGACAAAAGATAGTTCTAATTAAAACTGTTGAAGAGTTTAGTGTTGGAGAAGCAAAGATTAATGGTGTCGTTTGGGACTGTAAAAGTTACGATGATTCAGTTATCGAAAAAGGTAAAATAGTTGAAATTATTAAAATAGATGGGAATAAACTTGTAGTTAAGGAGGTAAAAGAATGAATAGTTTATTAAAAGTATTAGCAGATAGTTCATTTGATCCAAGTGGTCTAATTATTGGAGTAGTTTTTGGCATTGTTGGACTTATGGCAATCATTGTTATTATTTGCCATATTAAGATTGTTAAGCAAACCGATGAATTTGTTATTGAAAGATTAGGAAAATATACAACTACATGGGGTGTCGGTATTCACTTTTTATTACCTTTCTTTGAAAGAATTGCTTCAAGAGTTTCAATGAAAGAACAAATTGGTGATTTTCCACCTCAAGCTGTTATTACTAAAGATAATGTTACAATGCAAATAGATACAGTTGTATTTTACTTTGTTACAGATAGTAAATTATTCACCTATGGTGTTACTGATCCAACACAAGCATTAGAAAAATTAACAGCAACTACTTTAAGAAATATTATTGGTGATTTAGACTTAGATACAACTTTGACTAGTAGAGACACAATTAACGCTAGAATGAAAACAATTTTAGATGAAGCTACTGATCCATGGGGCATAAAAGTAACAAGAGTGGAAGTAAAAAATATTTTACCTCCTCAAGATATTAGAGATGCTATGGAAAGACAAATGAGGGCTGAAAGAGAAAAAAGAGAAAAAATTCTTTTAGCTGAAGGTCAAAAACAATCACAAATTTTAATTGCCGAAGGTGAAAAAGAAAGCGCTATTTTGAGAGCAGAAGCTGATAAAGTTTCTCAGATTAAAAAAGCAGAAGGTTTTGCTGAAAGTACATTAAAAATTAAAAAAGCAGAAGCAGATGCTATTAAACTTATCAATGAAGCAAATCCATCAAAACAAGTTATTCAGCTTGAAAGCCTAAAAACTTTAGAAAAAGTCGCTGATGGAAAGGCAACAAAGATCATAGTTCCTAGCGAATTACAAAATCTTGCATCAATCAATGATGTTTTTAATAGTTCAAAAGAGTAATTAAAATGATTGAAATCAAAACATACGTTACAAATAAAAAAGAAGAGTTAAAAAACAAAATAAAAAAATTAAATAAAATTCCAAAGATTGTTATTGTTCAGGTTAATGATGATCCAGCAAGTAATTCTTATATAAAAGGTAAGATTAAAGATTTGACTGAAGTCGGCTTTTTATATGAACATATTAAACTTGATTTAAAGACCACAGAAGAGGATCTACTAAAACTAGTTGAAAAATTAAATAATGATAATGATGTTGATGGATTTATTGTTCAATTGCCTCTTCCTAAGCAAATTAGCGAAGAAAAAATTAAACTAGCGATTTCTCCTAAAAAGGATGTTGATGGCTTTAACCCTTTGTCAAAAACTATACCAGCTACTCCTTTTGGGATTTATAATTATTTGAAAGATAATAATTTCGCTTTTAAAGGAAAAAATGCTCTTGTTATTGGCAGAAGTAATATTGTAGGAAAGCCCATGGCAAAACTTTTATTAGATAATGATATGAATGTTACTGTAGTACATTCAAAAACGAGTTTAGAGGATATGAAGTTTTATATTAAACATGCAGACTTAATTGTGGTCGCTGTCGGCAAAGAAGGCTTCCTATCGAATAAATTTGAATTTAATAAAAATTGTGTGATTATTGATGTTGGTATAAATAGAGGAGTTGATGGTAAACTTCATGGCGATGCTACTCCTAATTTAGATGTAAAATTTCAAAGTCCTGTTCCTGGTGGAGTTGGTTTACTAACTAGACTTGCTTTGCTATTAAATTTATTGGAGGTTACAAATAATGAATTTTAATATTGGAAAAACAGAAGTTTATGGATTAGAGTTTGCTGTTAAAGCAAGTGGAAATCCTATGAGAACAGTCTTAAATAGAGAAGAGAATACAGAAAAAGATTACTTAAGAGCAGTTAAGCTTGGCACAACACGTGGAGGGGAAGGACACGATAATTACTTAAAAGGTATCGTGGTTGAATTTGATATTACTGCACCTTTATATTGGTGGAAACAAGCACAAAGATATCATTTTTTTGAATATGTATCTTCACAATCAACTATGCATTGCTTATTAAAGTTTGATATTAGTACTCAATGTGTAGAAGAAACAAATAAAGACGTCTTAAAATTAGTTGAAAAAATTAAAGATGAGTATAATTTAATCCCTGATAGTGAAAAAGAATTAAAATATAAAAAGTGGAGAGAACTTGTTGCTTCTACTCCATGTGGTTTTTGCTTAGGAGCTACAATGGTAACTAACTATCAACAATTAAAAACCATGTATAATCAAAGAAAGGAACATAAGTTAGTTGAGTGGCATGAATTTTGTAAATGGTGTGAAAGTTTACCAAAATTTGTTGAACTCACAGGCGTAAAATAAAATGAAAATCGTTTTAATTAATTCGCTTTTTGTTGCTGAAGAGAAACTTTTATCTTTTAAAACTGAAATTGAAAAAACAGGCAATAGTTTTGTTTATTATTTAAATTCACCAAAAGATGAGAATGAATATATAGCTAGAATTAAAGATGCTGATATTTTAATAATTGATAACTTAAAAACACCAGAAAGTGTTTTAAAACATGCTAAAAATTTAAAGTATATTGATGTTGCGTTTACAGGTGTAGATCATTTGGATTTAGCTTATTGTAAAAAGCACGGCATCATAGTAAGTAATGCTAGTGGATATTCTACTGAAGCAGTTGCTGAATTAGTTGTTGGACTTATTATTTCATATTATCGTAAGGTTATTTTCTTTAATTCAAATACAAGGTTATTAAAGGATAAAGAATCGATATTAGGAAACGAGATTGAAAATTTGACAATTGGTTTAATTGGCTATGGAAAGATTGCTAAAAGAGTTTATGAACTATTAAATCCTTTTCATTTAAACTTCTTAGTTTATTCTCGTCATGAGGTTAAGGATTTGCCTAATAACGCAAAGTTTGTAACATTAGATGAATTATTTAAAAGTAGTGATATTATTACATTACATACTCCATTAACTAATGAAACACATAATTTGATTAATTTGGATGCTTTTAACAAGATGAATAAGAAGCCTTTATTAATTAATACTGCTAGAGGACCAATTATAAATCATGATGATTTAGTTAAAGCATTAGATGAAAAACTTATTAGTGGAGCTGCAATTGATGTATATGATAAAGAGCCACCATTAAATAAAGATGATCAACTATTAAAGTTTGAAAATCTAATATTATTGCCACACGTTGGATATTTTACAAAAGAAGCAATGGTAAAAAGATTTGAAATAATTAAAGATAATTTGGCCTCTTACTTAAAAGGAGAAACAAAAAATAGAGTGGCTTAATTGCTACTCTATTTTACTTATTTCGTTTTTATTGTCTTCGGATTCGCTATCAACTATATTGCCAGTTTTTGATTTACGTTTAGTTTTTGCAGACTTTTTTTCAATTCTTTTGACTTTTTTCTCTTCAATTAATTCGTCTGGATCATCATAAGGAATATTGTTTCCTTCAATTACTGTATAACGTTTTGTACCTTCTTTATTAACAATAATTTTTTCTTTAACTTTAAATTTAGGATTTATGGCATAATAGATAATTAAGAAAATTCCAGAAATTATTAAAATAATACTAATTATTATAATTAATATCATTCTGATTAACTCTTGGTTACTTTCAGCATTTGAATAATTTAACGCTAAAGTAGTAATACCTAGTGCTAAAAAGATAAAAGCTGAAATATAATTTATAACAGCAAACCTTATATGACGATTTTTTCTTAATGAATTAAGAATAGCTTCAAATAAGAAAATTGCACCAAATGATAAGAACATTACTCCAGCAAATGTCGGAATATAATCCATTACAATATCTGGATTAATATAAATTAAAATAGATAAAGCGACAAGTGCAGAGCCACTAACGTTTTCAGTACTTAATGTTCCTCTTGCAAATACCATACCAAATCCAATTGTTAAAAATCCATAAAGTAAAATAATTGATGCAGTAATGTAGCCTAAAGCATTTTGAATATCTTTAGAATAACTAAATGCACACAAAACAACACCAAAAATAATTAATAATAATGATTGAATAATTTTTACCCATTTATAAGAGGCAACATCTTTACCAGTTTGAATTTTTTTAGCCATAAGTTTCTTCCCTAAAATAAGTATAAACTTAATTTTTATTTTTGAATAATCATTTATAATAATTAAATGAAATGAGGTTAATTATGGAAAAAAGTAAAATTATAAAATATGCAGAGTTAATTGCTAAAGTTGGTGCAAACATTCAAAAAGGTCAAGAAGTTAATTTAGTGGCTGATATTGAAATTAAAGATTTCGTTTTAATTTTAGTAGAAGAATGTTATAAAGCAGGAGCTAGTAAAGTCAATATCGACTGGACTGATGATGAATTAACAAAGTTAAACATAAAATACGCTGATGAAGAAAAACTTTCACATCTTACAAGTTATGAAAAAGCTAAACAAGAATACAATATTGAAAATCATCCAGTAAGAATTTATATCGAAAGTAGTGATCCAGATGGATTAAAAGATTTAGATCAAGAAAAATATGGAAGAATTTTAGCTTCTAAAGGCAAAGAAATTAGAAAATATAGAGACAAATATGATGATTATTGCCAATGGGTAATTGCTGGTGTTCCAGGATTAAAATGGTCTAAAAAAGTTTTCCCAAACGATAGTGATGAAGTAGCAAAAGAAAAATTATTTGAGCTTATTTTGAAAGTAAGTAGAGCATTTGATGGTGATCCAATTAAAAACCGGGAAATTCATAATGCTAATTTAGTGGAAAAAGCAAATAAACTTAATAATTTAAAGTTACATTATTTACATTACACTTCAAAAAATGGTACAAATTTAACAGTTGAACTTTTAAATAATGTTAAATGGGAAGCTGGCGGAGAATATACTAAAGGTACAAAAATATATTTCCAACCAAATATTCCTACTGAAGAATGTTTTACTTCTCCAAATAAATTTGGAACAAATGGTGTTGTTTACTCAACTAAACCATTAAGCTATAGAGGCCAAATTATTGAAGATTTCTCATTAACATTTAAAGATGGAAAAGTAATTGAAGCACACGCTAAAAAAGGTGAAGATTTATTAAAAAATATGCTTAAACTTGATGAAAATGCCGCATATTTAGGAGAATGTGCATTAGTTCCATTCCATTCACCAATTAATGATACAAAAACACTTTTCTTCTCAACATTATATGATGAAAATGCTTCATGCCATTTAGCATTAGGAACTGCCTTCCCAATGTTAATAGAAAACTATGAAAACATGAGTGAAGAAGAGATTAAAAAAGTTAATATTAATAAATCAATTGTTCATACAGATTTTATGATTGGAACAGATGATTTAAAGATTGAAGGTATCGATTTTAATGGCAAAAAAGTTACAATCTTTGAAAATGGCGATTGGAGTAAAACTTTTTAATGGAAATAAGATTTAAGTGCAAGAAGTGTAATAAAGAAAACATTATTGAAGTAGATGATGAAATAGATATTACAGGTAATAAGAATTTGTTAACTGAATTACTTAATAGTGATTATTTTAAACATAAGTGTGCTTATTGTGATGAGGATAATTTAATAATTTATCCTCTTTTAATAAAGGACTCTTTTCATAAGTTTTATATTAGATTAAATCCTGAAAATAAAAAGCTTGTTTTAATAGATACTCAAGAAGCTTATAAAATTCGTATAGTAAAAGTTTTAAATGAATTAAGTGAAAAATTAAGAATTTTTAATTCTTTTTTAGATGATGAGTATATTGAAAGCATAAAATATCAAATTAAAAAAGATCTTGAAGAACATAATGATAACCTTAAAATCGATAACATATATTTTTATAAAGTTGAAAAAGGCTTCCTTTACTTTATTCTTTTTGATAAAGAAAACTACTTAGGAAGCATGAAATATAATGTTGCAGGTTATTTTAAACTTGAAGAAAAGTTTAAAGACAAGATAAATAAATTAGAACAAGTGATTGATGAAGATTATATTATTAGAAATAAATTATTTTAATATAAAAGACTTTATTTCAATAAATTCAACATCTTTATGATGAGTCAGCGACTCATCATAAATCTTTTTTGTTAGTTTCTTTTTTAATGGTTTAAAGCCTTGATCTTTATATATTGTTAATAGTTTTTCGACAAACTCTTTAGTGCAAGAATTCATTAAAAAATGATCTTTTCTTTCTAGAAAGTATGCTAAAGGCTTATCTTTAGTGTAGTTTTTATGATTATAAACTTTACTAGCACTAATCATATCAGCAACATATTCTAAGGCGTATTTATAAGGCATCGCTCTTAATACTATGTTACCTTTAAAAAAATCAATCCAATATTCGAAGTGATGCTTATTATGTTTTATATGATGTACACTAATTGTTGAATACATCTTATTGTCTAACCTTTGAGCATATATCGGAGAAGAATTTCCATTATAATATTTAGCACTATTTATAAATTCAACTGGGGAATATTTAGACAAGTCATGTAATAGACCTCTAATAGGAATACCTAGTTTTATAGAATGAACAAAAACTAAAAAACGATGCTTATTAATTAAATTAAAATGTTTTATAAAATGATATTTAGCCATTAAAACCTCGCGCTTAGCAATTAATTAACAATATATTCTTTAAGATGATATACTTACTCTAGTAAGTTTATCTTATTTATTTAAACATTTTCGTTATTTTTTGCAACTTTAAAGGGAGGAAATATGAAAAATATAGATGTTAAGTTTAATGCAATTGACTTTGATAAATTAAATGACTTTGATAAGAATTATTTTGTTAATACTAAAAATTCTGTAGTAAGACATGCTTTGACTAAAAATGATATCTCTAGCGTAGTTTACGATTCAAAAAATGAGCAAGACACAAATTTTGATTTCTCAATTGAAGTAAAAACTTTACCAGTTTGTAATCAAAAGCAAAGTGGCAGATGTTGGATTTTTGCTGCTTGTAATGTCTTAAGAGAAAATATTGCTAAAAAATTAAATTTAGAAAATTTTGAAATTTCTCAAAACTATATCGCTTTTTATGATAAGTTAGAAAAATCTAATTATTTATTAACTAGCATTATTGATTTAATTAAAAATGAACCAGATGAAAGAGTATTAATGCACTTACTTGTTAATGGTGTTAGTGATGGTGGTCAATGGGACATGTTTGTTAACATTGTTAAAAAATATGGTATTGTACCAAAGAACGTCATGAAAGAAACTAAACAATCAAGTGGTACTAGAGAATCAAATATTTTAATTAATTCCTTAATTAGACAATTTGCTGCAAGCGCTCAAAAGTTATATAAAAAAGGAAAAGAAAAAGAAATTCCTCAACTTAAGGAGAATGTATTATTTAAAATTTATTCTTTACTTTTAAATGCATTTGGAATTCCACCTAAAAAATTCGATTTTGAGTTTACAACTAAAGATGGAAAATATGAGATCATTAAGGACTTCACACCAAAATCATTCTTTAAAGAATATGTTGGTGATACTTTAGATGATTATGTCTCTATTATTAATTCGCCTACAAAAGATAAACCATTCTTTAAGACTTACACTATTGAATATTTAAATAATGTAGTTGAAGGTAAGCCAATTACTCATTTAAATTTACCAATGGAAAGAGTTAAAGAATTAATTATTGAACAATTAAAGAATGGAGAAGTTGTTTGGTTCGGTAGTGATGTATCAAATTATAGAGATAGAGAAAGCGGACTTTGGGATGATTTAAGCTATGATTACATGTCAGCTTTTGATTTTGATATTAAATTTGATAAAGAAGATATGTTAGATTATCATGAATCATGCATGAATCACGCTATGGTATTAACTGGTGTTAATATTAAAGAAGGTGTTCCTAATAGATGGAAGATTGAAAATTCTTGGGGTCCTGATTCAGGTAATAAAGGTTACTATATGATGAGTGGTAGTTGGTTTGATAGTTATGTTTATCAAGCAGTTATTAATAAAAAATATTTATCTAAAGAAGAACTTGATGCACTTAAAGGAACTTTAACTAAACTTGCACCTTGGGATCCAATGGGAACATTAGCTGATTAATCTAATGACGGAGGCATGTATGGAAAAGTTTGTTTTGAGTTGTTGTTCAACAGTTGATTTAAATAAAAAATATTTAGAAAAAAGAAATATATCATACTTATGTTTTCATTATTTTTTAGATGGTGTTGAACACGCAGATGATTTTGGTGAATCAATCCCTTATAAAGATTTTTATAAGAAAATGGTTGATGGTGCTTCAACAAAAACATCTCAAATTAATGTTGAGACTTATTACACATATTTTGAAAATATTATTAAAAGTGGAAAACCTTTACTTCACCTTACTTTATCAAGTGGAATAAGTGGAACATTTAACTCAGCTACAATTGCTAAAAACATGATTTTAGAAAAATATAAAGATGCTAAGATTTATGTTTTAGATTCACTTGCAGCTTCAAGTGGATTTGGCTTACTTGTTGATAAGTTAGCTGATTTAAGAGATGAAGGTAAAGATATTGATGAAGTTGCAAAGTTTTGTGAAGAAAATAAATTGAACTTAAATCATTGGTTTTTTTCAACTGATTTAACATTCTATGTAAGAGGTGGAAGAGTTTCTAAAACTAGTGGCTTTATTGGCAATATGTTACACATTTGCCCTTTATTAAATGTTAATAATGAAGGAAAACTTATTCCTCGCGAGAAATGTATTGGAACTAAAAAAGCAATTAATTCGATCGTCCAAAAGATGGTTGAAAATGCTTTTAATGGAACAGAGTATAGCGATAAATGCTTCATTTCTCATTCTGATTCTTTAGAAACAGCTAAAAAAGTTGCACACGCTGTTGAAGAAAAGTTCCCACATTTAAAACATAAGATTATGATTAATGATATAGGTACTACGATTGGTGCACATACTGGTCCTGGTACTGTAGCTTTATTTTTCTGGGGAAAGAAAAGGGAGGCTTAGTTATGGAATTTAAGGATACTGTTTTTGCTAGAAGAAGTAATCGTTTTTTACTTGAGAAACCATTGAAGCAAGAAGAAATAGATTATATCTTAAGCATTGCGTTTAGAGCACCTGTTGCTTTAGGAAGATATGGAGATGTTAAATTGCTTGTTATTACTGGTAATACACTTATGACACTTCAAAATGAATTTGTTAAAGTTAATGGTAATGATAATACCTATGGTGGAAGTGCTTTAATTGTAGTTTTACATAAAGGTACTAGAGAAGAATTAACAAATCAAGATGCTGGTATTATAGGAGAACACATTTGTTTAGCTGCTGCAGATATTAATATTGGAAGTGTTTATTTACATTCACTCGTTGATATGATGAACGAAAATAAGTTCATTAATAAAGATCTTCTTGATATTAATAGTGAATATAAAGTAATGTGTGCTGTAACACTTGGCTATAAAGCAAATGAGAATGTTAGAGACATTGAACATAAGTTTGATGTTAAGTATTACAATTAATTAATAGAGAGGCGTAGGGCCTCTCTATTTTAGTTATATTTCAATTAATATATGTATTAGTTATAGTTAACTACTACTAATTTAGAATTTTGTCTATTTTCTTTGCAAAAATTATATATTTTAACAATTTTTTTAAAAAAACATTTGTTAAATATGGTTAATTATTGTAACATTATTAACGTAATAAGGAGATACATTTGGCTGGTTGCTTTAACCCCTAGGCAACCACCCTGATGTATCTTTTTATTTTTTAACACTATTTTAATTTATCTTTTTGTACAATATAAAATTAGAAATTGAATTCAATATAAAGTTAATATTAATTTTTGCTTTCAATATCTGAAAAAGCATTCTTTTCTTTCCTTTTTGTTTTATGATAAAAAAGTCTTTTTAATAAAGGGAGGGAAAAAAGATGAGAATGGTTGATGGAAAATTACAACTTTTCGACATTAAAGGTACCAACTCTACTTGGCAAAAAGAAGTGATTGGTGGTATTACTACATTCTTCGCAATGAGTTATATCATTATTACTAATCCAGGCATCTTAACAAATTCGGGAATGCCATGGGGAGCAGTATTTATTGCTACTATTATTTCAAGTATTATTGGAACCTTAATTATGGGATTATTTGCTGATGTCCCATATGCTCAAGCTCCAGGAATGGGCTTAAATGCGTTCTTTACTTATACTGTTTGTGGAGCTTTAGGATTTAGTTGGCAAGAAGCTTTAACGATGGTATTTGTTTGTGGAATTATCAATATTTTAATTACAGTTACAAAAGTAAGAAAAATGATAATTAAAGCAATTCCACAATCATTGCAAAGCGCAATTAGTGGTGGAATTGGTTTATTTATTGCTTATTTAGGCTTCTTAAATATTGGATTTATTACATTTAGCAGTGGTGTTCCAGCAATGTCTAGCGGAACTGCATTATGGAGTAGCCCAGCAATTATTGTTTTCTTAATTGGTTTAGTTGTTTGTATCGTATTAAATGTTTTAAAAGTTAAAGGTGCAATGATTATTTCAATTATTGCTACAACATTAATTGGTCTTATTCCATTTGATGGTCATACACAAGTCACAGCTATTAGTGAACTATCAGTTGGAAGTGCTCAATATGGATATATGGATGGTTTTATTGAAGCATTTAAACAATTACCTGAAACATTTGGCGTTATTTTCACTGGCAAAGGTTTTGGATCATTATTTAATGATGGTGTAAAAGCTATTACCGCTATTATTACAATTTTCTCATTCTCATTATCAGATACTTTTGATACTTTAGGTACATTTATTGGTACAGGTAGAAAGAGTGGAATCTTCTCTGATGAAGATTTAAGATCTTTAGAAACTAGTAAAGGTTTCCATTCAAAAATGGATAAAGCATTATTCTCAGATAGTGTTGCAACATCAATTGGTGCTATTTTTGGCACAAGTAATACAACAACTTTCGTTGAAAGTGCTTCTGGAATCGGTGCTGGTGCAAGAACAGGTTTAGCAAGTTGTGTTACAGCTTTATGTTTCTTACTTTCATTATTCTTTGCAGGACCTATTAGTGCTGTTCCTAGTGCAGCAACAGCTCCTGTACTTGTAGTTGTTGGCTGTATGATGGCTAGTAACTTTACAGATATCCATTGGGGCAAACTTGAAGAAGCAATTCCTGCATTCTTCGCTACTGCATTTATGGCATTCTGTTATAGTATTTCTTATGGTATTGCAATGGGCTTTATCAGCTATTGCATAATTGACATTGCTATGTACTGCAAAGATTTAATTGTTTACAAAAATAAAAATAAAAAAGGTGCTTTAGAAACATCAATAGAAGATAGCGGAGAAGCATTGGTAAAACCAAAATTACATATTAGTGTGATTTTAGCAGTTGCTACATTCTTATTCCTACTTAACTTTATCTTGTTAGCAACGCCTTTGATGAATAAGTAATAATCATAGAATTTATATTAAGAATCCCTGGTGAAAGTCAGGGATTTTTTGTTATGTGGACCGTAGGGACAACATAAAACCGCCTCCTATGGGGGCGAGAATTGAAAAGCAGTAGCAATAAGCAAAAAAACTTCCGTGAGATATAATATAATTGCTCAATTGTCTTATACCTCAGAAAGGAAGTTTTATGTCAAACATTAAAAATGATGACACAAGTAGTTTATCACACACGAAGTGGAATTGTCAGTACCACATAGTGTTTACGCCAAAGTACAGAAGAAAAGCAATCTATGCAAAATTAAGATCAGACATCGGAAAGTATATTAGACGACTTTGCGAATATAAAGGTGTTGAAATAGTGGAAGCACATGCAATGGCAGATCACATTCACATGCTCGTCAAAATACCTCCAAAATTATCAGTATCCTCTTTCATGGGATATCTCAAAGGAAAAAGTTCGTTGATGATTTTCGACGAGCATGCGAATTTAAAATATAATTACGGAAGCAGACACTTCTGGTCAGAAGGTTACTACGTTTCGACCGTAGGTCTAAACAAAAAAACTATACAAAATTATATTAAAAATCAAGAATTAGAAGACCAATTGTCAGACAAAAGAAGTCTGAAGGAGTACAAAGACCCTTTTAAGGGTAAGTAAGAGGGACAAAGGCAATTGGGCTAACTAAAGGACCCTGAAATCGGGGTCGCCAGTAACAAGCCTTGTAGGCTTATGTTAAAAACCGCGCCTTGTGAGACGCGGATTTTTATTATTGTCTGAGCGAAGCGAGATAAAACCCTCGGATTGTCCGAGGGTTCGGGATGACTTATAGTTTTGCAAAGAAAACTC
>CALVXH010000015.1 GCA_944368945.1 uncultured Bacilli bacterium | reverse complement strand
ATTTTTTGCTTGAATGCCCCATGGCATTCATTACTTAGAAGAGTTAATAAGATATCCTGATCTAATAATAAGAAAAACTCCTTACGAATTTCATAAGGAGTTAATAAATTGCCTATTATTAAATTACTTAATAATTTCGCTAACTGTTCCAGCACCAACAGTTCTTCCACCTTCACGGATTGAGAACTTAGTACCTTTTTCAACTGCGACTGGGTGAATTAATTCGACTGTGAATGAAACATTATCACCTGGCATAACCATTTCTGTTCCAGCTGGAAGAGTAATTGTTCCAGTAATATCTGTTGTGTGGAAATAGAATTGTGGTCTGTAGTTACTTAAGAATGCAGTGTGTCTTCCACCTTCTTCTTTAGTAAGAATGTAACATTGACATGTGAATTTTGAGTGTGGAGTGATTGATCCTGGTTTTGCTAAGACTTGTCCTCTAACGACTTGGTCTCTTGAAACACCTCTTAAAAGGATACCAGCGTTATCGCCTGCTTCTGCGAAATCAAGTGTTTTTCTGAACATTTCAATACCAGTAACAACTGATGAAACTGTTGGTCTAATACCGACGATTTCAACAGGATCGTTTAATTTAACAGTACCTCTTTCAACTCTACCAGTGACGACTGTTCCACGGCCTGTAATTGTGAGAACGTCTTCGATTGGCATTAAGAATGGTTTATCTGTATCTCTTACTGGATCTGGGAAGTATGTATCAACAGCATCCATTAATTCTAAAATGCTCTTTTGTGCTTCTGGATCTCCATCAAGAGCTTTTCTAGCACTACCTCTGATGATTGGTACTTCATCTCCTGGATATCCATATTTGCTTAATAAGTCTCTGACATCCATTTCAACTAAATCGATTAATTCTGGATCGTCAACTAAATCACATTTATTTAAGAAAACAACGATGTAAGGAACACCGACTTGTCTAGCAAGTAAGATGTGTTCTCTTGTTTGTGGCATAACACCATCTGTAGCAGCAACAACAAGGATTGCACCATCCATTTGTGCAGCACCTGTGATCATGTTCTTGACATAGTCAGCGTGCCCTGGACAGTCAACGTGTGCATAGTGTCTTTTTGCTGTTTGATACTCAATGTGAGCTGTATTAATTGTAATACCTCTTGCTTTTTCTTCTGGAGCAGCATCAATTTGGTTGTAATCCATTGATTTTGCCATACCTTGTTTAGCAAGGACGTGAGTGATAGCAGCTGTTAAGGTTGTTTTACCATGGTCAACGTGGCCAATGGTACCAATGTTCATATGGACCTTACTTCTATCAAATTTTTCTTTTGCCATAAGTAACTTTTATCCTCCTACTTAATAAATAGCATTTGCAATAAGTAAATTTTACTTAATTTTTATTTTATAATCAATATTTATCTATTTAGATAAATAAACGATTATCGATTGGACATGCCACTCTTCTTGACAATTTCTTCTTGAATGAATTTTGGACATTCTCCGAAGTGGTCAAATTCCATTGAGTAGCTTCCTCTACCTTGTGTGAATGAACGTAAATCTGTAACGTATCCGAACATTTCTGATAATGGTACTTCAGCTTCAACAATTTTAGCATTGCCTCTTTGGCTTTCACCAGTCATATTACCTCTTCTACGTGAGATATCACCGATAACATCACCATAGTAGTTTTCTGGAACTGTAACTTCAACCTTCATAATAGGTTCAAGAATTACAGGATCACACTTCTTAGCAGCTTCTTTAAGTGCCATACTAGCAGCAATCTTATAAGCAGCTTCACTACTATCAACATCATGGTAAGAACCATCATGTAATGTAGCTTTAATATCAATTACTGGATATCCAGCAATTAAACCTCTTTGAAGTGCATCGACTAAGCCGTCTTGTGTAGGTTTAATATATTCTTTTGGAACAGCACCACCAACGATGGCATTAACAAATTCGAAACCTTTTCCTGGGTTTGGTTCAAAGTCAATAACGACGTGACCATATTGTCCTCTACCACCAGATTGTTTGATGTATTTACCTTCACAATCTCCTTCTTTTCTGATTGTTTCACGGTATCCAACTTGTGGCTTACCAACGTTAACTGAAACACCAAATTCTCTTCTTAATCTGTCAACAATAATGTCGAGGTGAAGTTCACCAACACCTGCAATAATTGTTTGTCCACTGTCTTCACTTGTATGAACTTTGAAGGTTGGATCTTCTTCAGCAAGTTTTGATAAAGCGATAGACATCTTTTCTTGATCTGCTTTTGTTTTTGGTTCAATAGCTTCTTCGATAACTGGTTCTGGGAATTCCATCTTTTCAAGTGTAACATCAAGTGTTTCATCACAAATTGTTTCACCAGTTGTGGTATTCTTTAAACCAATAATTGCACCGATTTCACCAGCATGTAAAGCTTCAACTTCTTGTCTATGGTTAGAATGCATTAAGACTAAACGTCCAATTCTTTCTTTAACATTCTTGTTAGAATTTAAAACATAACTTCCTGCTTTTAAAATACCACTATAAACTCTTACATAAGCTAATCTACCAACGAATGGGTCAGTTGCAATCTTAAATACAAGACCAACCATCTTTTCGTTATCATCTGGTTTACAGAAGAATTCTGTTCCATCTGGTAAATTTCCTTTAGCTGGAGCAATATCAAGTGGAGATGGTAAGTAATCAATAACACCATCAAGGAGTAATTGAACACCTTTATTTTTATATGCAGAGCCACAGAATACTGGGTGGAATTCACCAGCAATTGTAGCTTTTCTGATGACTGCTTTAATTTCTTCAACACTTGGAGTTTCACCTTCAAGTACTTTCATACAGAAATCATCATCGAATCCTGCTAAATCTTCAATTAAATCATTTCTTAATGCTTCGCATTTTTCACGATATTCTTCTGGAATAGGAATTAGTTTTGGATTATTGAAATCAGTAAAATCCCATGCTTCCATTTTAACAATGTCAATAACACCACTTAAAGTATCAGAAATACCAATTGGATATTGAACTGGTCTTGCATTAGCACCAAGTTTTTCTTTAATTGAATGCCAGCTCAT
Source organism: uncultured Bacilli bacterium (assembly GCA_944368945.1). Lineage (GTDB taxonomy): Bacteria > Bacillota_I > Bacilli_A > RFN20 > CAG-826 > Onthovivens. The sequence continues at coordinate 25,703 of CALVXH010000015.1, read as the reverse complement.
ATCAAAGTCGGCACCAATAGCGTCAAGTTTATTGACAAAAACAATTCTAGGAACTCCGTATTTTGAACCTTGTCTCCAAACTGTTTCTGTTTGAGGCTCAACACCATTCTTTCCATCAAGAACAGTAATAGCACCATCAAGAACTCTTAAAGAACGTTCAACTTCAACAGTGAAGTCGACGTGCCCAGGAGTATCGATAATGTTGAATCTATGTTCTTTCCAGAAACATGTTGTTGCAGCACTAGTAATAGTAATACCTCTTTCTTGCTCTTGTGCCATCCAGTCCATTGTAGCAGCACCTTCATGAACTTCACCGATTTTGTGAATCTTCTTTGTGAAGAACAAGATACGTTCTGTTGTTGTGGTTTTACCGGCATCAATGTGAGCCATGATACCTATATTACGGGTGTGATCTAAATCGTATTCTCTAGCCATAAATTGCTCCTAAATTACCATTTATAGTGTGCGTAAGCTTTATTAGCTTCTGCCATCTTATGAACGTCTTCTCTCTTTTTAACACTAGCGCCAGTTCCATTAGCGGCATCGATAATTTCATTACAGAGCTTTTCTTCCATTGATTTTTCTTTTCTTAATCTTGAATAGTTAACTAACCATCTTAATCCTAATGTAACTCTTCTTTCTTTTGAAACTTCAGTAGGAACTTGATAGTTAGCAGCACCAATTCTCTTAGCCTTTAATTCAACTTCAGGCATAATGTTGTTAATTGCTGTTGCAAATACATCCATAGCTGGTTTTTGAGTTTTAGCTTCAATTCTCTTAAATGCATCATATAAGATTGTTTGAGCTGTGCCTTTTTTACCATCTAACATAATTTTATTAATTAATCTTGTGACTAATTTTGAATTATAAATTGGATCTGGTAAAACATCTCTTTTTGCTACATTACCTTTTCTTGGCATAGTCTATCCCTCCTATTCACTCTTTCCTTTTGGCTTCTTAGTTCCATATAAGGATCTACCTTGTCTACGTGATTCAATACCAGCGCAGTCTAAGCATCCTCTAATAATATGGTATCTAACACCTGGAAGGTCTTTAACTCTTCCGCCACGAATCATAACTGTAGAGTGTTCTTGTAAGTTATGTCCTTCTCCGCCAATATAAGCTGTAACTTCGTATCCGTTGGAGAGCTTAACTCTTGCGTATTTTCTTAAAGCTGAGTTAGGTTTTTTAGGGGTCATTGTACCAACACGAGTACAAACTCCTCTCTTTTGTGCACTATTTTGATTTGTTTCTTTTTTATTTAATGAGTCAAATCTTTTTAATAATGCAGGTGATTTTGATTTAAAAACAGTTTTTGTTCTGCCTTGTCTAACTAATTGATTAATAGTTGGCATCTTCTTCCTCCCTTTATACACACAATTCCTGGTGTGTCATTACATTCACTAAAAAATAAAAACTTTTCAGTCGCTTAGTTATTTTTTCATAAATAAAAGTACTTGTCAAGCATAATTTTATACACCGGGAAATGTGTGAATAAAATCATCTTAATCCGCCAACTTAATAAACACTTTTAAAATAAATCTTAAATAATAATTAATAAGGAATATGCATAATAGTAAAAAGACTTTTTATTTGGTAATTTTAATTTTAGACATACCCTTCTCACTTGTTTCACGATAACCCTTTTGCAAATCAATTCCTGTTTCATACATTGTGTGAACAATTTGATCAAAGTTAATTTTTGATGCTTTGGAAGAAATTGACATTGCTAATGATGCACTATTAATAGCTTTCAATGCGAAAATAGCGTTTCTTTCTATACATGGTATCTGAACATATCCTTGTATTGGATCACAAGTTAAACCGAGCGAATGTTCTAAAGCTATTTCACTAGCTTGGGCAATATTTTCATTTGATAAATGAAAAGCGTGCATAATCATTGCAGCTCCCATTGCTGTCGCAGTTCCTATTTCAGCTTGACAACCAGCAACAGCTCCACTCACTGACGCATTTGTTTTAACAATTTTTCCAATTAATCCACCTACGAGCAACGACTCTATAATTCTTTCATTACTTACACTGTTTTTTCTTAAATAAGCAATAACTCCAGGAATAACTCCACAACTTCCACATGTTGGGGCTGTTGAGACAACTCCACCTGCAGCATTTTCTTCACTAGCGGCATAAGCATGCGACATAATAAAAAGTTGTTCTTTTATAAATGGGTTGCCTTCTTTTAATGACTTTTCATAAATTTCTTTAGCTTTTCTTTTTACCTTAAGTTTGCCAGGTAAAACACCCTCTTTATTTAATCCATCTTCAACACACTTATCCATTGTATTTAAGACATCCTTTAAATACGAAATAATTGAATCACCTTCTATTGAAAGCGCATATTCATAAATCGACATATTTCTTTTCTTTATATATCTAAGAATATCTGTCAATGTTGAAAACTCGTAGATCTCATTTCTAAAGAAACATGAATCTTTTGTTAATATAGTTCCTCCACCTAAAGAGACAATCTCTTCTTTAAATTCACCATTACTAGTTTTAATGAGAAATTCCATTGTATTAGGATGATTAACTTCTATAGTGTAATTAAAAAATATTTTTAATGGTATTTTATGCTCATTAAACGTTTTTTCAATAATATAATCAGTTAAATGGCCTTTTCCAGTTAACGCCAATGAACCATATAAAACGACTTCCACTTCTTTAATATCAACATATTTATCAATGATGTATTTTGAAGCAAAAGCTGGACCCATTGTATGAGATGAAGATGGTCCGTGGCCAATAACATAAATATCTTTGATTGATTGCATATCATAATTATATTTGTTTATTAATAATTAGCCAAAATAAATAATAAAACTTGAATTTATGTATTCGTTTTGCAAGTTATTTTAAACATTTTCAATAAGTAATGAGCATCTTTAAATTTCTTTTTTATTTAAATGTATAGTGTGTTTTTGCATAGTTTTTTTATAAAATTCACATTTTTAAGAATTTGACAAAAAAATAAAAACTAATTTATTTGCACCTTAAAATAATAAAATAGTTATTCTATTAATATGTAACGCACCATCCCCCAAATTCTGAAGATGGCGAGCTAAAGACGAAAAATTCGAATCTCAATTATATTAATATGGGCAATTCGTAATTTAAAACTTACCTATGAACGCCTAAGTTTAACACCTATATTGGCCTCTCTAATATTTGTTCTACTTCATCTATATCTTTAACCTAGCTAGCATTACATGTAAATTAAGGTATCGACTTATTAGAGGCGAGATAAAATCTTTGATTCTCTTTCTACTAGTACTACAATCTTTAAATTTATTTTTTTCTTTTTTATAAAAAATTATTCAAAAATTTTTAATTATCATATATCTAAAATACAAAAAAGTCGTCACATTACTGTGACGACCATCAATCACTAAAATGATTTATTTTAGTCCTAAACTAATGTATAGAATTAAAATCTTTCATTAATATTTTGAATTTGAATAATCATCCTCTGTTGGTAATGATTCAAGTTCATTTAATGATTCATCTCCAACATCGTTCTCATCATATTCACTATCATGAATACCAATGTATTGTTTTTCAACTTCTTTCATTCTTTGAGTTACATCGAAGTTGTCAACAAGTTCTTTAGCTTTATCACGTGGTAATAAGCCTCTTCCTGCTGGAATAAGTTTACCTGTAATAACATTTTCTTTTAAGCCGTGTAAGTTATCAACTTTGCCTTTAATAGCAGCATCAGTTAAGACTCTTGTTGTTTCTTGGAATGATGCAGCTGATAAGAATGAATCTGTTTCAAGAGCTGCTTTTGTAATACCTAAGACAAGTGGTCTAGCAACTGCAGGACGTTTTCCGGCGAGTAATGCAGTCTTGTTCTTTTCTGTAAATTCTACAATTGAAACTCTTGTTCCTGGAATCATTTCTGTGTCACCACCATCGATAATGACAACTTTTCTTAGCATTTGACGTACGATAACTTCAATGTGCTTATCGCTAATAGCAATACCTTGGACTCTATAAACTTTTTGAACTTCTTTAACAATATAACGTTCAACAGAACCAATATCACTAACTTCAAGAAGTTTCTTAGGTGAAATAGCACCTTCAGTAATCTTATCACCATTACGGATAGTATCGCCTTCTTTAACTCTTAATCTAGCGCCAAAGTTTGTTGTATATGTCTTTTCTTCTAAATTATTAGTTATAGTAACGACAAATGTACCATTTCTTTCTTCAATGTGAGAAACCTTGCCAGGAATTTCACTAATTAAAGCTTCACCTTTAGGATTTCTTGATTCAAAAAGTTCTTGAACTCTAGGTAAACCTTGGGTGATATCTTCAGTAGTAGCAACACCACCAGAGTGGAAAGTACGCATTGTTAATTGGGTACCAGGTTCACCAATTGATTGAGCGGCCATAATACCAACAGCTTCACCAATTTCAACAGGTTTACCAGTTGCTAAGTTACGTCCATAACAGTGTTGACAAACACCATCTTTTGTATTACATCCAAATAAGGATCTAATTTCTACTTGTTTAATTCCAGCATTTACAATTGCTTTTGCATCTGCTTCTTCAATTAAAGTATTACCTTTAACAATTACTTCGCCAGTTGTTGGGTTAATGACATCATGACATGCATATCTACCAATTAATCTTTCTTCTAATGAAACAATAATTGTGTTTTGTGCTGTATTGATAATATCACTAACGATTGTACCATGATCTGAATGGCAATCTTCTTCTCTAACGATGACGTCTTGAGAAACATCAACAAGTCTACGTGTTAAGTAACCTGAGTCAGCGGTCTTTAATGCAGTATCAGCACCACCTTTTCTAGCACCATGGGTACCAGTGAAGAATTCACTAACGTTAAGACCTTCACGGAAACATGATTTAACAGGTAATTCGATAGTATCACCACTTGTAGAAGCCATAAGACCTCTCATACCCATTAATTGAGCGAAGTTAGATTTACTACCTCTAGCACCTGAGTTCCACATGATGTAAAGTGGATTACGATTATCTGCTCTTAATGTTGATTCAACTTTATCTCCAACTTCCTTATTAACAGCGTTCCAAACATCAACAACTTTTGCATGTCTTTCAGCATCTGTTAAAAGTCCTTTTTCATAAAGTGATTCAATTCTATTAACTTGTTTATCACCAGTTTCAACAAGTTTTTCTTTGTTATCGATAACATAAATATCACTAATAGCAACTGTTAAGCCACTAATTGTTGAATATTTATAACCTTGGTCTTTAATCTTATCAAGGACAGCACTTGTTTTGGTTGTTCCGTAAACTTGATAAATTTGGTTAATAATTGCAGTGATTTGTTTCTTTCCAATAGGTTCTTTTGTTGGTAAAGAAGCAATATATTCAGGAATATTTGTTCCACGTGGGACAAAGAATTCTTTCTTATTGTGTAATAAGTTTTCTGCTGATCCATCATTGATGAATGGGAAATCTTTAGGGAAAACAAAGTTAAAAATAACTTTACCAACAGTTGTAATTAAATATGAATTGTTCATTTCAGGAGTAAATGAAGTTCTCTTCATTTCTTTTCCAGGAATTGCAATTCTGTTGTGTAAATGGATTAAGCCCATTTCCCAACATTTATAACATTCATCGATATCTTTAAATACTTTACCTTCCATATCAGCAAAGTGACGATATTGCTCAGCTCTTTCAGTATCACCAACTGATTCGTATTTTGCAGCCTTTTTGAGGAAATCTTCTTTATTGGATTCCATTGTTAAGTAATAGTTACCAATTAAGATATCTTGTGAAGGTGTAACAATTGGTTTTCCATCTTTTGGAGCAAGAATGTTATTACTTGCTAACATTAAATCTAATGCCTCTTCTTGCGCAGCTTTACTGATTGGTACGTGAACAGCCATTTGGTCGCCATCGAAGTCTGCGTTAAATCCAGTACAAACAAGTGGGTGAAGTCTAATAGCTCTACCTTCAACTAAGATTGGTTGGAAAGCTTGAATACCAAGTCTATGTAATGTAGGAGCACGGTTTAATAATACAGGGTGTTTAGAAATAATTTTTTCGATTACATCATAAACATCTGGATCTTTGTTATCAATTTTCTTATCTGCTTGTCTATGTAAAGTACATTTACCTTCTTTAATTAAAACAGCAGCAATAAATGGTCTAAGTAAATTAATCGCCATTTCACGTGGTAATCCACATTGATACATTCTTAATGTAGGTCCAATAGCAATAACTGAACGTCCTGAGTAGTCAACACGTTTACCAAGTAAGTTTTGTCTAAATCTTCCTTGTTTACCTTTTAATGCACCACTTAATGATTTTAATGGTCTTCCATTTGGACCAGTGACTGGTTTACCATTTCTTCTACCATTATCAATTAAAGCATCAACAGCTTCTTGAAGCATTCTCTTTTCGTTCATTAAAATAACGTAAGGAGCATTTAAATCAATAAGTTTCTTTAAACGGTTATTACGAGTAATAATTCTACGATACAAATCGTTTAAATCACTTGTTGCAAATCTTCCACCGTCAAGTTGAAGCATTGGTCTTAAATCTGGTGGTATAACTGGTAATGCATCTAAAATCATCCATTCTGGTTTATTATTAGATTTTCTAAATGCATCTAAAACTTCAAGTCTCTTAATTAATTTTTGTAACTTTTGTCCACTAGCTTGTTTGATTTCTTTACTAACCTTAGTAAATTCACCATCCATTAAGACTTCGTTACCATCTTCATCTTTAGCTTTATAATCGTTAATCTTAATTTCTTTTAATAAACGTTTAATAGCTTCTGCACCTTCGCCAAATTCAGCACCTGTGTGTTCACTAATAAATGCAGCACATCCAAAGAAATCAAATGGTTCATTAGGATTTCCTAATCTATCAAGTAATTCTTGAGCATAGTTATAAGCAGTTGAACCTGTTTCTAAACTAGCTTGAATTTCTTTAATAGCCATGATGAATGTTTCTCTACCGATTTTATCATCAAGGAACTCTTTATAATAAAGTGATTTACAAGTACCTGGATTTAAGCAAATATGAGCACTAAAATAAATTACTTCTTCAAGGTTTTTAGGGGAAACATCAAGAACTAATCCCATTCTTGATGGAATACCCTTTAAATACCAAATATGTGAACAAGGTGAAGCAAGTTCAATGTGACCCATTCTTTCTCTTCTAACTTCTTTAGAGATAACTTCAACGCCACATTTTTCACAAACAACACCAGCGTATCTAATTTTCTTATATTTTCCACAATGACATTCGTAATCCTTACTAGGTCCAAATATCTTTTCGCAGAATAAGCCGTCCATTTCTGGCTTTTGGCTTCTATAGTTAATGGTTTCAGGTTTTGTAACTTCACCATGTGACCATTCTCTAATTTTTTCAGGAGATGCTAGTCCTACTTTAATACTAGCTAATTTTTCGACATCAAACATTCCTTTGTCCTCCTTAGTTTAAAAATTCACTCATGTCACTGTCATTAAGATTGATACTGTCATCAACTTCAATATCATCTGAATTTCTCATAGATGAAGATGATTCATTTCCGATATTTCTTAATGATCTTAAGGAACGTTGTTCTTCTTGTTGAGTTTGTCTTGCTAAACTATCCATATCAATGACTTTGCCATCTTTATCAAATAATTCAACATCCATGCCTAAGCCCATTAATTCTTTTGTTAAAACTTTAAATGCTTCTGGAATTGATGGTTTTGGTAATGGTTTACCTTTGATAATAGATTCATATGTTCTTCTTCTACCAACTCTATCATCAGATTTGATTGTCATCATTTCTTGTAAAATGTTAGCAGCACCATAAGCTTCAAGTGCCCATACTTCCATTTCACCGAATCTTTGACCACCGTTTTGTGCTTTACCACCTAAAGGTTGTTGTGTAACCATTGAGTATGGCCCAGTAGCACGTGCGTGTAACTTATCATCAACCATGTGGACAAGTTTAATCATATACATAACACCGACGTTAATTCTATCATCGAATTTTTCACCGGTTCTGCCATCATAAAGTGTATATTTACCATCTTTTGGCATCTTAGCTTCTTCCATCATGCTCATGATTTCATCGTTAGAAATACCATCGAAAACTGGAGTTGCAATCTTTAATCCACCTAAAGCTTTACAAGCCATACCTAAGTGAACTTCAAGAATTTGTCCGATGTTCATACGTGAAGGAACACCTTGAGGGTTTAATAAAATATCAACTGGTGTACCATCAGGAAGGAATGGCATATCTTCAACTGGAACAATACGTGAAATAACACCTTTATTACCATGACGTCCACTCATCTTATCACCTTCAGAGATCTTACGTTTTTGAACGATATAAACTCTGACTTTTTTATTTACATCTGGTGGTAATTCATCACCATTTTCTCTTGTAAATACTTTGACATCTAAGACAGTTCCAGCACCACCATGAGGTACTCTTAATGAAGTATCTTTTCCATCTTTTGATTTATCACCAAAGATAGCATCAAGTAATTTTTGATCTGGTGAAGGTTCAGTTGTTCCTTTTGGAGTAACTTTACCAACTAAAATATCTCCTTCTTTAACATCTGTTCCTGGATAAACAATACCATCGGCATCAAGATGTGCTCTTGCTTCTATAGATTGATTTGGAACATCTGGAGTGATAATTTCTTCACCATTTTTTGTATTTCTGCATTCAATTTCATAAGAATCAATATGAATTGTTGTGTAAACATCATCTTTGACAAGTCTTTCACTCATGATGACAGCATCTTCGTAGTTAAGACCTTCCCAAGTCATAAATGCGACAACAACGTTTTGACCAAGAGCTAAATCACCATTATCCATTGAAGGACCATCAGCGATGATTTGACCTTTTTTAATCTTATCACCAACATGGACAATACTTCTTTGGTTAATACATGTACCTTGGTTACTTCCTTCATATTTTTGTAAATGATATGTTCTTTCGCCTTCTTTCTCTAATACTCTAATTTCTAGAGAATCAACATAAGAACATGTACCATCTTCGCAAGCAACAACTGCAAGTCCACAGTCATGAGCAATAGTATGTTCGAGACCTGTTCCAACATAAGGGGCATGTGGTCTTAAAAGTGGTAATGCTTGTCTTTGCATGTTAGCACCCATAAGAGCACGGGTGTTATCATCGTTTTCAAGGAAAGGAATACAAGCAGCTGCAACAGAAACGATTTGCATTGGTGATTCATCAATGTAATCGACATCTTTTCTATCAGCTAAAATATTTTTACCATTGAAACGTGCAACTACTTTATCGTTTGCTAAATAGTGATCTTTAATATCTTCTCTTGTAGCTTGGGCGATAACGTGATTGCTTTCTTCATCTGCTGATAAATAAACAGCTTTTTCTGTAATTTCACCAGTTTCTTTATCAACGATTCTATATGGAGTTTCGATAAATCCATATTTATCAATCTTAGCATATGTAGCTAAGTTATTAATTAAACCAATGTTTTGACCTTCAGGTGTTTCAATAGGACAAATACGTCCATAGTGAGTAAAGTGAACATCTCTAACTTCCATACTTGCTCTATCACGAGTTAATCCACCAGGACCTAAAGCACTAATTCTTCTCTTATTTGCAAGTTCAGCAAGTGGGTTAGTTTGATCCATGAATTGAGAAAGTTGTGAAGATGAGAAGAATTCTCTAATTTCACTAGCAAGTGGCTTAATATTAATAAGCGATTTTGGAGTTAAATCTTTTGTTTCACCTGTAGTAATTGACATCTTTTGAGTGATGTTTTTAGCCATCTTGGTTAAACCAATTCTAAATTGAGTTTGAATTAATTCACCAACACATCTAATACGTCTATTGCTTAAGTTATCAATATCATCAACATCGCCAAATCCATCCATTAAATTCATAAAATAGCTGAAAATTGCGATCATATCAGAGATTGTAACTCTTGATACCGATAAATTTAAATCTGTACCAATGATATTAGAAATGAATTCTTTCTTTTCATTTGTGTAAACTTTAACAATGTTTACTGTGCCATATTGATCAATTTTCGTATTGATAGGAATTTCGTATTGATGAGCACCTTTTTCAAAAAATTCTTCATCACGTAATTCATCAACCATTTCTTTAGTTAATGTTGTTCCTTTAGTGAATTTAATTTCACCATCAGCACTAATTAAATCTTCGGCCAATGTTCTTCCTTCAAGTCTATTGTATACGCCAAGTTTCTTAGCATACTTAAATCTACCAGCACGTCCTAAATCATATCTTTTAGCATCAAAGAATTTTTGCACTAAGAATGTATGAACACCTTCATCAGTGATTGGTTCGCCTGGTTTTAATTTTCTAAAAATTTCTTTTAAAGCTTTTAAACTAGAATTTGTATCTTTGTCTTTTGATAAAGTAAGTCTTAAGCTTTCTCTATCACCAAATAATTTTAAAATATCTTCGTCACTTTCAATGCCTAAAGCCTTTAATAAAATAGAAGCTGGCATTTTTCTTTGACGATCAATTCTAACCCAAAGGAAACCTTTGACATCGCTTTCAAATTCGAGCCATGTTCCTCTAGTAGGAATTAAGTCAGCATTATATGTATAATGTCCAACTTTGTTATCAAATGTTTTTGATAAATAAGCGCCTGGTGATCTAACAATTTGAGAAACAATGACTCTTTCTGCACCATTGACAATAAATGTACCACTATCAGTCATGAGCGGAATTTCACCCATAAATACATCACTATCAACAAATTCGCCAGTAACTTTATCTAAAAGTCTAAGATTAACAGTAAGTGGTGAACTATATGTTAAATCTTTTTCTTTACACTCTAAATATGTATGTTTTGGTTGATCAAGTCTAAATGAGTTGTAAATAATTGACATTGTTTGGCTGTAGTTATCAATTGGAAATACATCCTTGAAAACTTCATCAATGCCATCTTTAAGAAAGTTCTTATATGACTCTGTTTGAATTTCAACCAAATAAGGGAGTGGCAATGTACCACTAATTTTAGAGAAATTAATACGATCATTATTGATTTTTGGGTAATCTTTATATGATTTCATTCAATACTACTCCTTATTAACACATTCGATAATTAAATATCCTTTTTCTTTATATATGACACTAGCTTCGAATAAAGAAGAAAGATATTTTAGATGAGATAAACCCCCTTTATCTTTTCGAATAACAAGATAAAAATGTCCATTGATTAATAATTTATCTTTTGTATTCCTATAGATTTCATAAATCTTTTCTTTACCTACCGAGATAGGTGGATTAAACAAAATATAATCAAATTTATCTTCATCATTTAAGTAGCCATCACTTGTTGAGCATTTACCATCCAAATCGTAATACTTTAAGTTTCTACTAGTTAGTTCTATACATTTAGGATTTATGTCTATGAAATAAATATCAATTTTATCTTTAAATAAAAGTTTTAAAGTGATACCTATAGGGCCATAACCACATCCAAGGTCAAGAACCTTACCTGAAATGTTTAATGTAGCAAGGTACTTAATAAAAATGTATGTACCTGCATCTATACTTTTATTAGAGAAAACACCTGAGTCACTGACTAGATGAACATTCAAATTTCCGATAGAAAAATCAATGTTTCTTTCATGATGTTTTAACGTTGGATCTAGTATAAAATAGTGACTCATTATATTCTCTTAAATAGGCAAAAACCTGCCCTCAAAAATTGGTGGCAGGTTTACAAGTTTTTTATCAAAAACTATTTAATTTCAACTTGGCAACCAGCAGCTTCTAAAGCTTTCTTGTGTTCTTCTGCTTCGACAGGTGAAATGTGTTCTTTGATAACACTTGGGATAGCATCAACTAATTTCTTAGCATCCATTAATCCTAAACCTGTGATAGTTTGGACAGCTTTGATTGCAGCAACTTTATTAGCACCAATAGCTTTTAAAGTTAATGTAACTTCTGATGGTCCTTTCTTTTCTTCTTCTTCAGCTGGAGCAGCAGCTGCAGCGACTGGAGCAGCAGCAGTAACACCAAATTCTGCTTCGATTGCTTTAACTAAATCATTTAATTCGACAACTGTCATTTCTTTAACAGCATTGATAATTTCTTCGTTTGTTAATTTTGCCATTTTTCTTTCCTCCTAATAATTAGCAAATGTTATTTCTTTTCTGCAACTTGACTTAAACTGTAAGCTAAGTTTCTCATAGGTGCTTGTAATACACTTAATAACATAGATACAAGACCTTCTTTTCCTGGTAATTGTGAAATTGCTTTAACTGTGTCAGCATCACTTACTTTACCTTCAATAATCCCACCTTTAATTTGGAAGGATTCATGTTTTTTTGCAAATTTTGCAACAAACTTTAATGAACCGTTTGAATAATCATCCATGAAAATGAATAAATTTGGTCCAGATAAGTATGTATCAAAATCTTTGTGATCTAATGAATTTACTGCTCTAGTAACTAAGCTGTTTTTGTAAACATTAGCTTTAGCGTTCTTATTTCTTAATTCTTTTCTTAATGATGTAATATCAGCAACTGATAATCCACGATATTCGCAGACGACAACTGCTTTACTATTCTTCATTAAGTCAGTAACTTCAGAAACCACTGCTTCTTTTTGCTTTAAAACATCTTGATTCATTTTTTACCTCCTTAATATATTTTGAGGCTAAATATACATGAGGAATCTATTAATAACCTCGGTAACATAATTAAGACTATTGTCCGTTACTGTCTATGGTATATTTGCCTTCTAAACAATTTAATTAGAGACCAATTTTAATTGATGGTCCCATTGTAGAACTTAAGTGGCAGCTAAGGACATAATTTCCTTTAACTGTACTTGGTCTAACTTTTAAGATTTGGTTGACTAATGTTTTGACGTTTTCAACGAGCTTTTCTGCTTCAAATGAACTCTTACCAACACCCACGTTGATATTTCCATCTCTATCTGCTCTATATTCAACTTTACCTGCTTTTAACTCTTTAATCATCTTAGCGATGTCTGGTCCAACTGTACCAGTTTTTGGGTTTGGCATTAATCCTTTAGGACCTAAAACTCTACCATTTTTACCAATTTCACCCATCATATCAGGTGTTGCACAGATAACATCGAAATCAAACCATTTTTCACCAACGATCTTTTCGAGTAATTCTTTACCACCAGCGTAATCTGCGCCAGCTTTTGTTGCTTCTTCAACTTTGTTTGTAATCGCTACAACTCTAACATTTTTACCTGTTCCTGCAGGAAGAATAACTGTTCCTCTAATTTGTTGGTCAGCTTTCTTTGTATTAATGTTTAATCTCATTGAAATTCCAATTGTAGAATCAAACTTTGTTGTTACTGTCTTTTTAATTAATTCGCAAGCTTCTTCAATTGTATAAGTTTTTGTCTTGTCAACTAATTTTAAAGCTGCTTCATATTTCTTACCGTGTTTCATTTAGCATACCTCCAATTAATCAACAATCTTGATGCCCATATTCTTAGCGCTACCTTCAATAATTTTCATAGCACCTTCAAGATCATTAGCATTTAAATCTGGCATCTTATACTCAGCAATCTTTTTGATATCTGCTTTAGTAACTTGGCCAACGATTGTAGTTTTACTATTTGCACTACCTTTTTTAACTCCAGCAGCTTTTAATAATAAACCTGTAACTGGGGATGTTTTAATCTCCATGCTGAATGTTTTGTCTTCATAAGCAGTGATAATAACAGGGACAACTTCACCTTTTCTATCAGCTGTTTTTGCATTAAATTCTGTACAGAATTTTGGCATTACAACACCAGCACTAGCAAGTTTTGGTCCTGGTTTAGCTTCACCACCAGGTAATTCCATCTTAAGTACTTTTGCGACTTTTTTACCCATTGTCTTATTTCTCCTTTCAATGTGTTGTGGTACGAAGTAGTACGCCTCTTCTCCCACATTTTATTAGCGCATTCTTTTATATTTATCGCGCTCGTAAATTATATACAAAACTAACCTGTGTAGTCAATCAAAATTTGCTTTTATACACATTCTCATTTATAAATTCAATAAATAATTTATACATTTGTATATACATAAATTAAGTAAAAAGAAATGGACCTAGCAAGGCCCATATCAATTGTTTATTAGATTTTAACGATTTCACTAAAGTCAACTTCAACTGGTGTACGTCTACCAAAGAACATGGTTTCAACAGTAACAGTTCCGCTTTCTTTATTAATCGAAATAATCTTTCCTTCGACTGAATCAAATGTACCATGGATAACTTTAATAAGATCTCCAACATGATATCCTTCATACATCGAGCTATCAACCATACCCATTCTCTTTAAGACTGCTTCAATTTCTCTACTAGAAACTGGGGTTGGTTTTTGTCCACCACCGCTTGATCCAGCAATACCAGTAACACCTGGAGTATTTCTAATCATAAACCAACTTTCATCAGTCATAATCATTTCAACAAAGACATAACCTGGATATAAGTTAATAACCTTCATTTTTGGTTCTTCCATTCCTGTTTCAGGATTTTTAACCATTAATTGTTGTCCATCTTTACCTTTAGCAGGGATTTCTTCTTCTGCGACAACAATTCTGAAGATATAGTCTTTTAAATTCATGCTTTCAATACGTCTTTTAATATTGTCAGCAACTTTTTGCTCATGTCCACTATAGGTAGTAGCAATGTACCATTGCTTTTCAGCTAATTTATTTGTTTGATCCATACTTTCATTACCCTCTTATTGATTCAAATGCATCTCTTAATTGTGCAACTAAAATGCCACTAGCGTAATCCTCGAGAACTAAAAATATTGCTGCAAATAAAGCAATGCAAATTACAACAGCGACAGCTGGAAAAAATACATCTTTTTTAGGCCATCTAACACGTTTACCTTCTCTTACTACACCTTTGAAATAATTTCCAATTTTTTTCATTTTTAATTCTCCTATTTGCTCTCTTTATGAATTGTATACTTTCCACAATGAGGACAAAATTTTCGAAATTCAAGTCGAGTTGTACTATCCTCAACTCTTTTAGTAGTTGTATAATTTCTAGAAAGACATTCAGAGCAAATTAAAATAACTTTTTTTCTCATAATTCATCCTCTATATTTATAAACTATCATAAATGATAAAGTTAAGTAAGAACAATGTCAAATAGTAATAACTATTATTCACATTTTTAAGTATAAATTTGATAAAAAATAGACTCCTATACAATTTTAGAAGTCTATTTAAATCATAAAACTTTAAGTAAAAATTCTATTAATTAGGCAACAACATTGCGAAGTTTAAAGATTATGTTATCAAACATTCTTTTTGTTTTGTTATAACTAAAGTTAAACTTTTTAGCAATCTCGTTTAATGTAAAACCAAGATGATAAAAATTTATTAACGCTGCTTCATAATAATCAAAATTGTCTCGATTATTGCCTACATATTTAAGTATCTCTTTATCATTGATACTACTTTTTTCAGGGTTAAATAGAATATGATTGTTCTTAATGTGTATTTCTTCTTGATCTTCCAAATGATCATAAGGGATTTGCCCTTTATAATAATTACGATTTTTCAAAAGCAAATTTAGTATGCAATATTCGTATCTTTTTCTAAGATATGACTCAAAATTTTCAAAATGAATATGCTCATTTTTAAAAATAATATAGATTGCATCAGCAATGCATCCAAAAATATCATTTTCATTACACCCATAACGATATCCGATTTTTACATATCTAGCATAAACTGGATAAAGAATTTTTACGCAAGTATTATAAAAAACTTTTTGATAACTTATCTCTGAACGTGCTTTTTTTAATAGTTCCTCATAATCAATTTTACTATTGATTGTATTCATTTAATTATTTCCTTAATTCATATAAGGCTATTCCACAAGCAACACTAGCATTTAAGCAATTAACTTTACCAAACATAGGAATTTTTAAAATTAAATCGCAATTCTCCTTTACTAATCTAGAAATACCAAATCCTTCAGAGCCGGTAACTAATAGTAAAGGTACATCACGAGGGGCATCTTTTAATGTTTGATTGCTATCTCCATCTAACCCAATAACCCAAAATCCATTTTCTTTAAATTTTTTAATTGTTTGAGTTAGATTTGTTACTTCAGCGCATTTCACAAAATTAGCTGCTCCAGTTGAAACTTTAATAACAGTGTCTGTTAATGAGACTTGACCTCTTTTTTTATAAATAATTCCACTTACATCAAAAGCATCACAGCTTCTCAAAATTGCTCCTAAATTATGTGGATCATTAAGTTCATCTAACATTACAACTATAGGGTTTTTCTTCTTTTTAGCAATTGAAAAGATTTCATCTATCCCGACAGTATGAATATCCTTAACTTGTGCTACTGCACCTTGTGAACCTTTAAAAATCGTTTCTAATTTTTCCTTAGAAACAACTTCTACGTTTACGTGTAACTCATTTATTAATTTCAAAATCCCTTTATTGTTGTAGGTTTCCGTTATGAAAATCTTAATAACAGATTTTGCTTCAAGAGCCGCTCTAATAGAGTTAGTATTACCAATTATACGCATAAATTATCCTTCCATAAAGTATTTTTTATTTTTAAGTAAAAAATATCCAATTTTTACAAGATTTTTTTATCAAATAATGCTTTTCTTATTGTGTCTGATAATTCAAAATTTTTAGCTTTTTTAGCTTCTAGGTAGTCTTTATACAATTTTAAATCATCATCTGAAAGAACAATTGCTTTAATACTTAAGCCTAAAATTGAAGCCATATCGGTTAGCCCATAGAAATATTCCTTAATTTTTGATAGGTTCTTATCTTTTGTTCTTAATTCAACATTAGCATTTTTAATGACTTCTAACATAGATGTAATGCCATTAGCAATATTAATATCATTAGATAATGCATCTAAGAATCCATTAATGGATTCTAAAGGTTTATAAGATTTATCAAATAATGCATTAACATTCATTTCTAAATTTAATTGCTTATAAACTGTGGTAAGTTTAAGTAATATTGATTTAGAATCAGAAATTGTCTCATCACTAAAATTAATGATACTTCTATAAGGCGCATTTAATAATGTTAATCTAATTGTATCTCCACCATATTCTTTAATAGCATCTTTAGCAAGAATTACGTTGCCCAATGATTTAGACATTTTTTCACCTTTAATATTCATCATTGCATTATGGATCCAATAATTAGCTAAATGATTGTGATGCATTGCTTCTGCTTGAGCTACTTCATTTTCATGATGTGGAAATCTTAAATCCATTCCTCCACCATGAATGTCAATCATACCTTTAAAAATTGTGTCAATCATAACACAACATTCAGTATGCCATCCAGGTCTACCATCACACCATGGAGTATGCCATTTAATTCCTTTTTCGGTTTTTTTCCATAATAAGAAATCTAAGGGATTCTTTTTCTTTGTGTTTTCTTCTACTCTAGCACCACTTATTAAACTATTTATATCAACTTTAGATAACTCACCATATTTTGTGTCTTTAGAAACATCAAAGAAGACTTCTCCATCATTGACATATGCTGAATCAATATCAACAAGTTTTGAAATATATTTAATAATTGAATCCATGTAATCAGTAACTTTTGGATTAGCATATGCTTTTTCTACATTAAGATCTTTCAAGCATTTAAAATACTCATCAATATAAAAAGATGTAATTTCTTTTTCTGTTTTTCCTTCTTCTAGTGCTTTGTTAATGATTTTGTCATCAACATCTGTCAAATTAGAAACATACTTAACATCATATCCTATATATTCTAAAAATCTTTTAAATGTATCAAAAAATACAACTGGTCTCATATTACCAATATGTGGATCGTTATATACAGTAGGTCCACAAACATACATTGAAACTTCTCCTTCTTTTATTGGGTGAAATGTTTCAACGCTATTTGTTAATGTGTTATAAAATTTAATTTCTCTCATAGTGTTCCACCTAATCTAGTAAATAATAACATAATATAAAAAATCGTTCATTATCTTACAAATAAATCACCATTTTTTTGACTTTTTTAATAAGTTAATATCTATATTTTTATTGGCCATTTGTCTATAATTATTAAGTCAATGAGGAAAATAATGTTATGGAAGAAAGAAAAAGAGCATTAAGTGCAATAAAACCTACTGGAAATCTCACATTAGGCAATTATATTGGAGCTTTAAGAGAGTTCTCAAAATTTCAAGATAATTACGAAACATTTATTTTTATCGCCGATTTGCATGCTTTAACGTTGCCAATCGACCCTGCTTTTTTAAGAAGCAACACAAAAGATATTGTAGCATTTTATTTAGCTGCTGGACTTGATCCAAATAAAACAACTATTTTTTTACAAAGCGATGTCAGTGCTCATGCTGAACTTAATTCAATTTTAATAAACTATGTCTATATGGGTGAATTAAGTAGAATGACACAATTTAAAGATAAGTCACAAAAGTTAAATAAAGAAGCAATTGGCGTCGGCTTGTTCGCTTACCCAGTTCTTATGATAAGCGATATTTTGCTTTACAACACTGATGTAGTTCCTGTTGGTGATGATCAAACTCAACACGTAGAGTTAACACGTGACATCGCTCACAGAATGAACGAAAGATATAAAAAGGAATTATTTAAATTACCACAAGCAATTAAACCATCTGTTGGAGCACGTATTATGTCGTTATCAGACCCATCTAAGAAGATGTCTAAATCAGATCCAAAAGGTGATATTTTCTTAAAAGATGATCTAAATGTTATAAGAAAGAAAATTATGTCAGCTGTTACTGATACTGGCCACGAAATTAAATACGACCAAGAAAATAAACCTGGTATATCAAATTTATTAACAATCTATGCTTCATTAAGTAATATGTCAATTCAAGATGCTGAAAAGCATTTTGAGGGAGTAACTCAATATGGCGAATTTAAGAAAGCAGTTGCTGATAAAGTTATTGAAGTATTAGAACCATTCCAACAGAAATATAAAGAAATTCTACAAAGTGGAATTATTGATAAAGTTCTTGATGATGGTGCTAAAAAAGCATCTTATATTGCTAATAAAACATTAAGGAAGGTTAAAAAGACCGTAGGGCTTTATATACATGAATAATTCAAATAAAAAGTATCTAATCGCACTCGATCTTGATGGTACACTTCTAAACGACGAAAAGACAATATCCCCGCTAAACAAAAAAGTACTTACTTATTTAGAGAGCTTAGGCCATTTAATCGTTTTATGCAGCGGCCGCGCACTTCGTAGTGTTACTTTTTATCATGAATTACTTGGTCTAAAAAATTCCCCCGTCATTGCTTATAACGGGCATTTAGTAATTAATACACATGATAATAATTTTCCAAAAGTATCTTATTTATTAAATAAAGATACTGTAATTTCCATCTATAAGGAATTAAATGAAAACGATTTAATAACATGTGGCATGAGTGAGAGCCTCACAACAATTTATTGTGATGATCCTGAAGACTACTTCTTGTTTGCGTTCTATGATACGAAGAACATGGTTGTGAAGCAAGGTCTTCTAAACAAAAACATCTGTGAAGATCTTTATACATGCGTATTTAGATATGATGAAAGCGCAAGAAAACAAGAACAAATACAAAAAGTAGTTGATAAACATAACGATGTAAATGTTCGTTTTCGGTATGGCGGAAATTATTGTGAGCTTTACATTAAAGACGTCTCTAAAGCTAGAGCAATTTCTCACGTAGCTTCTTACTATGGTATTGATCAAGACAATATAATTACATTTGGAGACTCTGACAACGATAAGGAAATGTTGAGGGATTTTAAGAATTCATATTTAATGAAAAACGGAAACCCAACACTTAAACCTTATGCGCACAATATCACCTCATATACAAATAGTGATGATGGTGTTGCCATAGAGTTAATTAAGTTCTTTAATCTTGAAATCTAAAATTAAAAAGTACGTTTAATTGTTGCTCTTATTAGTACAACATGTCAAAACGTACTTTTTTTCTTTTTTAAATTATTTTATTAAAAGTTTTTGTCGTCAAATGAATCTAATACCTTAATTTGTGGCTTAATTACCTTTTTAACATTTCCATCGATGAATGGATTTCTTAATTTTGCTTTTTCTAATAATGTTAAGAAAGGATATTTTCCACCTAACTTCAATAATTTAATATATTTTTTCCAAGCTTTTGCATAGTTTTTATCCATTAAACACTTAAATTGAAGAGCGATTACTTGAGCTAATGTATAGTCAATATAATAGAATGGGGAAGCAAAAATATGTGATTGTCTAATCCAATATTTTCCATTAATTAAATAATCAAAGCCTTCATAATTTAACCAAGGACGATATTTCTTTTCAAGCTCAGCCCATTTTTTGCATCTTTCTTCATGAGTAATATTTGGATTCTCATAGACAAAGTGTTGGAATTCATCAACTTCAACACCATATGGTAAAAATGATATAGCACCATCAAGATGTGAGAATCTATATTTGTCAGCTTGATCTTTAAAGAATAAATCCATCCAAGGCCATGCAAAGAATTCCATTGACATGGAATCAATTTCACACGCTTCTAAAGTTGGCATTCTATAATCAGGTACTTTAACATTTGCGCATAAGTAACCTTGGAAAGCGTGACCGACTTCATGAGTTAATGTATCAACATCTTGGCTAGTTCCATTACTATTAGCAAATATAAATGGTGACTTATATCTAGGAATAAATGTCATATATCCACCGCCACGTTTACCAGCTTTTGCATCTAAATCCATTAAATGATTATCAACCATGAAATCAAAGAATTTTCCAGATTCGGAACTCATTTCATGATACATCTTACTTGCACAATCGACTAAGTATTCAGTATTTCCAACTGGTTTAGCGTTGCCACTTAAAAATTCCAAATTATAATCAATGAAAAGTGGATTTTTAATATTTAATCTCTTCGCTTGTCTTTCTCTTAACTTTTTAACTACAGGAACCACACATTCATAGATTTGGTCTCTATATCCTTTGACCATCTCAGCATTATAATCAAGTCTATCTAATCTAAGATATCCTAATTCAACATAATTCTTATAGCCAAGTTTTTGAGCCATTCTCGTTCTAATCTTTACAAGTTCATCATAGATTTCACCGAATCTTTTATCATTATCACTTAAAAATCCAAAGTATAATTTAGCAGCTTCAAGTCTTGTATTTCTATCTGTATCAGATAAAAATTTACCTAATTGACTAAGATTCCTTTTTTCTCCGTTGAACTCAATTTGAGCACTTGCCATTAATTTTTCATACTCAGTAACTAATTTATTTTCTTGTTGAAGTTCCGGAATAATACTTTCGTTGAAAGTTTTGAAGCTATTTTCAATTCTATCAAATAAATATTTTCCAAATTTCTCTTCTAATTCAGATTTAAACTTAGATTCGACTAAAGCCTTATTAAAGTTTTGTGTATATCCACTAATAACAGGTAATATTTCGTTACAAACCTCATTAGCTTTTTCATAAGTTTCATCTCTTGTGTCAATTGAATTACGAATTGAGATAATTGTAATTTCGCTTTCTAATTCATCAGAAGCTTTAAAATAATCTTTTACAACTTTAATTCCTTCTTCTTTTGTTTGTGCGTTAATAATACGATTTTCTAATGTAGAAAAAGTTTTCTCAGCTTTTTTTAAATTTGGCACAACAAGTGGCATTTCTTCAAATTTCATCGATAACATCCTCACTTTATAGTATTAATATTTTTAATAAATAACAAATTTTTAATCCATCTAGTGGAAAAAAAGTTTCTCCAGTAATTATACCCAATAACATTTGTATTATACAATTGAATCGCTTGTAAATACTTATTATTTAATTCGCTCAAAGTTAAAAATATTTCTTTAACATAAGATTCTTTATTTTCTGCACCATATAAAACATATGCTTTTTGTTCTAGATTAAGTATTTTTTCTGAAAAATTGTAAAAATCATCAAACTCGTCAACTTTAATTTCTACAAACTTTCTATATTGTGGATTGTCTAAATATCTTTTTATTGGTGAATCATCGCTTAATTTATCTTTATAAAGCTCTCCAAGTTTCAATAAGCAATCATTTTTCTGAAACAAAATTAAGTTAATACTTCTTCTTCCTTTTTTCAGTTTACTTTTGAAAGATTTCATAAAAATAAAAGACAAAATAATTATAGTAAAATATATAACAAATATTAAAACCGCTATAACAATCACTGTTATTAAAATAGCGTTGTAATCGATACTTATTAAATTATTAAAAAACATATTGTAAAAACATCACCTCTTTTGACTAAAATGTATTATTTTGATAAAGTAATCATAGGAGAATCTTGAAATGAACAAACCTATTATTGCTTTAATGTACGACTTTGATAGAACTTTAGCCTTATCTGATATGCAAAATTTTTCATTTATTCCACGCCTTGGATATACACCAGAAGAATTTTGGAAATTAACTGAAGATTTTTGCAAAAAATATGACATGGATAAAATATTAGGCTACCTATACATGATGATAAAGGCATGCAAAGAAAAAAACATCAAATTAACTAAAGAATTTTTAACAGAGTGTGGTAAAAACATAAAATTTTATGAAGGGGTGACCACTTGGTTTAATAGAATTAATGAATATGCCAAGAGTAAAGGCATTATATGTGAACACTATTTAATAACAAGTGGTAACAAAGAAGTTGTAGAGGGCTGCCCTATTTTTAAAGAATTTAAACAAGTCTTTGGTTGTGAATATCTTTTTGATGAAAACGGAGAAGCATTCTGGCCACGCTCTATGATTAATTATACATTAAAAACGCAATATATATTTAGAGTTTCTAAAAACGCCATTGACACTAATGATGAAAAAAAGGTAAATGAAAAGACTCCTAGAAGAAGAATTATATATCAAAATATGATTTATTTAGGGGATGGAATGACCGATGTTCCTTGCATGGTATTAGTTAAGCAAAATGGGGGAACAAGTATCGCTGTTTATCCTAAAGGTAAGAGTGACCAAGTAGCTCACCTATTTGAAGATGGCCGTGTAAATTATATCTGTAAAGCAGACTATACTGCGGGGTCAGAGCTTGAAAAGGTCGTTAAATTAATCATTGATGGAATATCAATTAGAGAGACACTTGAAACAAAGCGTGAAAAAACTGAAAAAATATTATGATTTATGTCGCTTTAATGATGGCTGGCTCATCAACAAGAATGAACTTAGATACGCCAAAACAGTATTTACAGATTAATAATAAATATCTTTTTGAATATCCACTTGAAACATTTGCAAAAAATAATCGAATTGATCAAATTATTTTGGTAGTCGATAAAACTTATATGCAAAAAGTAAATTCCATAATTCAAAATTTTGAATATAAAAATAAACTTATAATTGTTGAGGGTTCCACTACAAGGCAAAAAAGTGTTTTCAACGCGCTTAATTTTTTAATGAAGCGAGGTGCGACAGATAAAGATTATATTTTAATTCATGATGCTTGTAGAGTTTTATTAACTACCAAATTATTAAATGAAATTATTGATAATTTATCGCCTGAATACGCTATTGTTCCAGCATTAGAAATGACTGACTCTATTTGCTATTCTGAAGATAAAAAATTCATAGAAAAATCACTAAAACGAGATAATTATTTTTCTTTACAAACCCCACAGGCTTTTAATTTGCACTTTATTTTTAAAGCTCATGAAAACGCTTTAAATTCTAGCACAAACAATTTTACAGATGACACTTCACTTGTTATAATAACGAATGGTAAAGTTAAGTTAATTCGTGGAGATAAATTTAACTTTAAGATTACAACTTTTGAAGATTTATTTACTTTAAAAAGATTAATTGGTTAGAAGTATGTATCAGTCAATAAATTATAAAGAAAACGATATTGCAAAAGGCATCGTTACTAGTATTAAAAAGTATGGTGCTTTTTTGTCATTTGAAGGTGGTTATATAGGATTGTTACATATAAGTGAAATTTCTACAAACTTTGTAAATAGTATTAACACATTTTTTAAAGTGGGTGATGTTATTACAGTCTTAATTAAATCTGTCGATAAAAATACTAAATTTCTTAAATTGTCCATAAAGGATCTTCCAACCGACTTAAATGAATTTAAAGAAATTCTACCTTCAAAAAAAGTAACAACTTATATTAAAGACATTGATTTTTCTAAGTTAGAAAAAATCTTGCCTAAAATGATACAAGACGAACTTGAAAGGGAGAAACAGTATGGAATTTGATTTGAAGTTTGACTATGTAAAAGAGGACAAAAGATTTAACCCTGATCAATATCGTGAAATAGTAAAAAAATATGATAAGATGCTTGTTGATGGCACAGGATTAGGTCATGAATTTCTTGGATGGATGCATTATGCGTCTTCTATATCTCAAGATTTTATTGATGCAATCAATAAGAAAGCTAAATATTTTCGTGATAATTTCGACACTTTTGTTATTTGTGGTATCGGCGGAAGTTATTTAGGATCAAGAGCTGTTATTGAAGCAATTAATGGAATTTATAGTCAAGATAAGATGAAAATTATTTATCTTGGCCAAACACTTGATAGTAACTACACAACTCAAGTAATCGATTACTTAAAAACTAGAAATTTCTGTGTTTGTGTTATTTCTAAATCAGGTACAACAACTGAAACAAGTATTGCATTTAGAATATTAAAAGAAATGTTAGAAAATAAACTTGGCAAAGAAAAAGCTAAAGACGCAATTGTTGCTGTTACAGATAAAGAAAAAGGTGCCTTAAGAACATTAGCAAATAGGGAAGGCTACACTACATTTGAATTGCCAGGAAATATTGGTGGTAGATACTCTGTTATTTCAGCAGTTGGATTATTTCCTATCGCCGTTGCTGGTATTAATATTCAAGAATTTATCAATGGTTTTATTGAAGGTGAAAAAATGTTTGGTTCTGATGATATTGATAAAAACCCTGCCTATCAATATGCATGCCAAAAGAATACATTATACAAATTAGGCTATAAAGTTGAGTTTGCAGTTACCTATGAACCAAGACTTGCTATGTTAAATGAATGGGCAAAGCAACTCTTCGATGAATCGAATGGTAAAGAAGATAAGGGCTTACTTATTATGAGTTCAGTATTTACGACCGATCTTCACTCAATAGGTCAATTTATTCAAGAAGGAAGCAAAATTTTATTTGAAACAGTCTTAACTTTCAAAAATCCTAATAAAGACATCGAGATTCCTTTTGACAAAGAAGACCTTGATGGATTAAATTATATTGCAGGCAAAAAATTGTCATTTGTTTGTGAAAAGGCTCACCAAGGTACAACTATTGCTCATGCATTTAACGGAAATGTTCCAAATATTTCACTTCAAATTGATAAGCTTACACCTGAAACACTTGGAGCATATATGTATTTTTCAATGAAAGCCTGTGCAATGGGTGGTTATTTACTTGGAATAAATCCATTTAATCAACCAGGTGTTGAAGTTTACAAACGCAATATGTTCCATTTACTTGGAAAAAAAGGTTATTAATTAAATAAAGCTCACTACCCTTCTCAACTACACGATATTTCTTCAAAAAATTATTGACAATGCTTGCTTTACTTTGATATATTATTAAAGCACGCGTAGGTCGTGTAGATGGGATGGATGTTTAGCTCAGTTGGGAGAGCATCGCCTTTACACGGCGGAGGTCAGAGGTTCGAGCCCTCTAACATCCACCA
>CALVXH010000014.1 GCA_944368945.1 uncultured Bacilli bacterium | reverse complement strand
AATAATTTTATTTTCAAGGCTGAACAAAATAAACATTATGTTTATATATGTGTTTGTGAAGAAGTAAATTCAACTTTTAGTTTTATGAACGAGAAAAATCAACTTTCCGTTTTTAAAGTTGAATTTAACTTTACACTTCACGCGATAAAAAGTTGTTATTGATTTATGATATGAAAATCTATAGAATATTAGCACATATGCTTTCTTTAAGAACGCATGTTTCTTAAGGCGGAAGGAGTTAATGAAATGAAGAAAGATATTCACCCAAAGTACCAAAAATGTAAAGTTACTTGTATCTCATGTGGAGCAACATTCGAAACTGAATCAACATTAAAAGAAATCAGAGTTGATACATGTTCAAATTGCCACCCATTCTACACAGGTAAACAAAGATTTACTCAAACAGATGGTAGAGTTGATCGTTTCAATAAAAAATACGGACTTAAAAAGTAAATTACTAAATCACCTTCGGGTGATTTTTTAATATATAAATCGAAAAAATACTCATAAAATGGTAAATTATATTAGTTGAGGTTTTATTATGGAAAAGAAAAGATTTTATGTAACTACACCTATTTATTATCCAAGTGGTAATCCACATATTGGACATGCTTATTGCACAACTTTAGCTGATGTCTTAGCTCGTTATAAAAGAATGAGACATTATGAAGTTTATTTTTTAACTGGTACAGATGAACATGGTCAAAAAATAGAAAAAAATGCTAAAGCTGCAGGGTTATCACCTAAAGAATATGTTGATAATATTGTCGCTGTCTTTAAAAAATTATGGGTTGCTTTAGATATTTCTAATGATGACTTTATTAGAACAACCGATGAAAGACATGTTAAAACAGTTCAAAAGATCTTTTCTACAATGTATAAAAACGATGATATATATTTAGGAAAATATGAAGGATGGTATTGTACTCCTTGCGAATCATTTTGGACAGATACTCAAGTTGGTCCTGACCATTTATGTCCTGATTGCCATCGTCCTGTTGAGAAATCAACTGAAGAATGTTTCTTCTTTAAAACAAAGAAATATTTAGATAGCGTTTTAAAATGGTATGAAAAACCTAATTCTATTTATCCAGTAAATAGAAAAAACGAAATGATTAATACATTTATTAAACCTGGTCTAGAAGATTTATGTGTTTCAAGAACTAGTTTCTCTTGGGGTGTACCATTATTAGAAAATGAGAAGCATGTTTCTTATGTTTGGCTTGATGCATTATGTAACTATATCAGTGCTTTAGGATATGGCACAGACCACGATGAACTTTATCAAAAATTCTGGGCAAGTGAAGAAAGTGAAATTGTTCATATTATTGGAGCAGATATTACTAGATTCCATACAATTTATTGGCCTGAATTTTTAACAAGTATTGGTGCTAGACTTCCTGATAGAGTATTTGTTCATGGCTTATTAATGATGAAAGATGGCAAGATGTCTAAATCAAAAGGCAATGTTGTTTCACCTTATCCATTAATTGATAGATATGGTGTAGATGCTGTTAGATATTATCTTGTTAGAGAAGTAGTGTTTGGACAAGATGGACAATTTACTCCAGAACAATTTGTTGAAAGAATCAACATGGATTTAGTTAATAACTTAGGTAACTTAGTTAGTAGAACGGTTTCAATGATTCAAAAGTATCGTGGAGGAATTATTCCTACATTTAAATCAAATGTTAATCCTTCTTTAGATAAAGAATTAGAAGATTTATGTTTTACAACTATAAAGAGTTATGAAGCTAAAGAAGATGATCTTCACGTTACTGAAGGCTATATTGATGTAATGAATTTACTTGCTAGAGCAAATAAATATATTGAAGAAACAACACCATGGGCACTCGCTAAAGATGAATCTAAAAAAGAAAATCTTGATAGTGTATTAGCTCATTTAGCTAGAGTCATCTTTGTAGGAACTAAACTACTTGAACCAGTATTAGTTCATAAGTCTAAAGAAATCTTTGCTTCTTTAGGATTAGATGAAAAAGAAACAGATTATAATAATATTAATAATGAACACTTATTAGATGGTAAGACTGTTCATAAAGATGGAGTTTTATTCCCAAGACTCGATGAAAATAAAGAAGTTGAATATATTAAAGGATTAATGGGTAATAATGGCAAATAAGGAAGTTAAATTAGATTTTTCAAAAGATTTTGATTTCAATAGTAAAAATTATTTTGTAGTTTACTTTAACGAAGAAAAGATAATTTTTACTTCATATCAAAAATATGAAGGTCCAATTACAATGCAATATTTACCTAATGGAGGAATCCAATCCTTATTTGGTTATAAAATAATTATTAAAGTTAATAATGGATTTTTAGAAGTTGATGAACTTATCTATAAAGGTGAATTATATTCATCAAAATCATTTATAGATTTAATTGGAGATTTGAAATTAATTAATCAAGTACTTGAATAGAATATGAAAGAAATTTTACATGTTAAATGTGTTGATTTTACTTTTGATGGTCAAGGCTTAGCTAAGGCTGGATCAAGAGTTGTTTTTGTTCCTTCTTTATTAATTGATGAAGAAGCAGATGTAGAAATTCTTTATCATAAAAAAGATTTTGATGTAGGTAAAATAGTTAAGATTACTAAATTTTCACCTTATAGAATTAAACCTAAATGTCCATGTGCCACTAGTTGTGGAGGATGTTCATTTCAAAATTTAATCTATTCTAAAGAATTAGAATATAAAAAATCTAGAGCTTTACAAACTATCAATAAAATTGGAGGATTCAATTTTAAAGATGCTCCAGTTTTTGGAATGGATGAACCATATTATTATAGAAATAAAATACAAGTTCCTTTTGGATATGATAAGCAAAAAAGACTTGTCTATGGATTCTATAAATTTAAAAGTCATGACATTGTACCAATTACTGAATGTGCTATTGAATCTATTGAGCATGTAGAGATTTTAAAGACTATTAAAGAGTTAATGCTTTCAATGAAAATTGAAGCATATAATGAAGACACTTTTAAAGGTGATATTAGGCATGTCTTAATTAGAGTTGGTAAAGTTACCAAGGAAGTAATGGTTGTTTTAGTTGTTAAAGATGTTAGATTTAAATCAAGAAATAACTTTGTTAAAGCTCTTGTTAAAGCCTGTAATAATATAACAACTGTCGTTATTAACGAAAATCCACGCAAAACTAATGTTATTTTAGGTGAAAAAGAAGAAGTAGCTTACGGACCAGGATTTATTTATGATTATCTTTTAGGAGTTAAATTTAAAATTTCTTCAAAATCTTTTTATCAAGTAAATCATGATCAATGTGAAAAATTATATTCATTAGCTCTTGAAGAAGCTAACCTTAAACCTAGCGATACTATTTTAGATGCTTATTGTGGAATAGGTACAATTGGACTTATCGCTTCTAAAAAAGTAAATAAAGTTTATGGAGTAGAAATAGTAAAAGAAGCAATTATTGATGCTAAAAATAACGCTAGAATCAATAAGATTACTAATTGCTATTATGAATGTAAAGATGCTAGTGATTATGTAGTTGAAAATAAATTTGATTGTGTATTTGTTGACCCTCCTAGAAAAGGATTAGATACAAACTTCATTAATAGTTTATTAAAGAGTAAACCAGAAAGAATAGTTTATATTTCTTGTGATGTAGGTACTTTAAGTAGAGACCTTTCTATCCTTAAAAAAGAATATAATGTAAATAGTGTTAAATTTGTTGATATGTTCCCTAGAACTTATCATATTGAAACTGTGTGTTCTTTAACACTTAAAAAATAAATATGGCATAAGCTGATCTTATGTCTTTTTACTTTGAAACATTATTAAATGATGTTTCAACACTATATTTAAGGTAAATAAATATTAGTGTTGAATATAAAGCGATAATCAAACAATATTGAATAATTTTATAATAAATTGGTTAACTGATACATTGAAGGATATGTGGAATATTAACTATAATATTTCACAAATCTTTAATGGTAATTATTAACTTTTATATAGATATTTGAACTAATTAATGTAATAAACCTGCAAAATTAATGTATTTTCATATATTTTGATATCGCCATATATTCTACATAAACTACTTTATTATTTTTTAATGGTAAAGTTCTTTTTTTAATCCACATTTTTTCATTACTCTTTTTGAAGCAACGTTACCAAGTTGATAACATGCTTTGATTTTTTTAAGATTTACTTCATTAAATAAATAATTAATTACTCCATTAAAAGCTTCACTCATATAACCACGATTATGATATTTTTCATTTAGGACATAACCTATTTCAGCTTCTTCATTTTCCTTATTTAATCTAACAACATCAATTGTTCCTATAACTTTATTATTTTCTTTTAAACATATTGCCCATCTATAAGTATATAAATCATATTTTGTAACGACATTTGACAAGTATGCTTTTGTTTCCTCAATACTTTTATGAGGATTCCGAGTTAAATAACGAGTAACATTTTCATTACTAACATATTCAAAAAGATTAGTAGCATCTTGTAAATTAAATTTTCTTAAGTAAATTCTATTTAATATAAGTGCTTTTGTTCCTAAATCTACCATAAGAATATTATAAAAGATATTTTTAATATAAAAGAGCATTTAATTTTTAAAAATGCTCTTGTTATAGGGCGCCTTATTAATTTAATGAAGATTTTTACCATATCGTTTTAATGAATATATGATTATATGATTTTTAATATAATAAAGTTGCAAAAAAATTTATTTTCATATAATTTTACTTTAATATTTATTTAAAAATGAATTGTGTTTTTTTATGAATTTTATTAAAATTTTAAAATTTATTTTTTCCAAATTAAGAAAAACATGTTTTATTATTTAAAAACTGATTCTTAATTATTTTAAATAATAATAAATTTGAAAACTAGAATTATAAAAACTTCATTAAGGACTCGTTTAAGGCTCTTTGTCAATTATTGCTGAAATTTCTTTGCTTAATCTATTTACGATTCCGCAAACTAAAGCGTTTCCCATCATAAAGTACCTTCTTTTTTCATTCATAGTGTTAGTCCAATTATCAGGGAATTGATTAATTCTTTCACATTCAACTGGAGTGAGTAATCTTAGATTTCCTGTGTTTAAATCTTTTGTTATATGTGTGCTTCTATTAATAGTTCCTTCGCTTGTGAGCATTGTTCTAGCAGGTTGATTAGAATAATCATAAGGACTCATAGCACCTTCGGAATAAAAATAAGTAAACCCATTTTTACCTTTTCTCTCTATTTTTTTGTGACCTCTGAGGTATTCAAATTTTTTAATTTGATTTTCTGTAAGAAAAAAATGATTGTCGACTTTTTCCTCTAATAATTTACTTAGCGGAAATATTTTCTCAGCAACAGGAGTTGTTTGAATTGTGTAAACTATGCCATTGCACATGCATCCAGAGTTTAAAAAATTTGCTTTAAAATTATCCGAAACATCAACTAAATCTTTATATTGTGCAATATTGATGGTAATTGGTTTCTTCTTATTATCTTGTACAGCTGGAAATTTTTTTGCAAATATCCCATTTCTTAAGATGATATCCTCACTGGAGAATTGTGACATGTCTTGATAATGTTTTGTGGTATTTTTGTATGCGAAGATGAAAACTCTTCTTCTCTTTTGTGGAAAACCATAGTCAGCCGCGTTTATAACTCTCCATTCGACATTATAGTTCAAATCATAAAAGCATTTTAACATTATGCCAAATGCTTGTCCTCTTTGCTTTGATGGTGCTTTTAATAGTCTATCTACATTCTCTAACAAAACAAATGGTGATTTTTTGACTTTTAACGTTTCATTAATTTGCCACCACAAAACACCTTTTTTGCCTTCTATACCTTTTTCATTTTTTAATGAATGTGCCACAGAATAATCTTGGCATGGAAATCCCCCTACAAGGACTGAATGATCAGGAATTTTAGACTTATCAACTGTTGAAATGTCTTCGTTACTTAACTCTGTATTAGAAGATTGGAATCTTTTTTTGTAACAGTCAAAGGCTTGTTGAGCTTTAGTAGATGGTTCCCATTGATTAGCCCACAAAAAAGAAAAGTTATGCTTTTCAATTGCTTTTCCGTTTTTGTTTATTCTTTTTACATCGTTGAAGCCGACTCTAAAACCACCTACGCCAGCAAATAATTCTACTACAGTCTTTTTCATACAAATCCTTAATATATCTTATAGAAAATATGTTAATTGATCAAGAAGATTTTGTAAAGATCAAACTTAAAAATATTATTGACTACATTATTTCTATAAATTTTGTTACTATTAATGAATGGAAAAAGATGAACTAAAAGAAGCGTATGATTCAATAGATAAAGTTTTAAAGAAAATTAAAGATGCAGAAGGACATAAATTTAAAGACTTTGATGTCAACCACAGGCTTTTAAATAATATTAACAAAGGAAGACTTGGAAACATAATTGAAGAAGGTCTTTTTGGATACAAGATAAATTCGAATAAATCCGCGGATTTTGATTATTTAGGCTTGGAATTAAAAACTGCTGGCGTAATAAAAACTAAAAAAGGATATAGGGCAAAAGAACGTTTAGCATTGTGTACTTTAAATTATTTTGACGTTGCTAAAGAAACATTTTATGAGAGCGAAGTTTGGCAAAAAAATAATGGTTTATTGATTGTTTTATATAATTACGTTGAAAATTGTGATTATGCAAATATGAAAATACTTGGTGGCTTTATTCATCGTTTTTCTGATGAGGATATAGCAATATTAGAAAGCGATTACAATTTGATTGCTCAAAAGATAAAAGATGGTAAAGCAGAAACAATTTCTGAAGGTGATACTATGTATTTGGGTGCTTGCCATGCAGGAAAGGGAGAGCTAGTAGAACAGCCTTTTTCAAAACTAAAAGCCCCATTAAGAAAATTTTGTTTGAAAAATAGTTATTTTACTCAAATTATTAGGGAACATTTAAATCACGATAAATTAGAAAATATCCTTAATTTAAATAGATTAAGCAATTGTTCTTTTGAGCAAGCTATAGAAGAAGTAATTAAACCTTATATAGGCAAAAGTGAAGATGAGTTAAAAGAAATTTTTGGCTTGTTTTCTGATTCAAAATCTCGATATGAAAGATATACTGCAGCAATGTTAGGCATAAAAGGCCGAATTAATGATACTGATGAATTTAAAAAAGCTGGAATAGAAGTTAAGACTGTAAGAGTAGAGGAAAATGGCAATATTAAAGAAAGTATGTCTTTTCCGGCTTTTAATTTTTGCAAAATTATAGATCAAAAGTGGGAAACAAGTGATTTAAGAAATAAACTACTTGAGTCAAAATTTATGTTTTCTGTTTTTAGAAAGAGAAATGGCAAACTTTATTTTTGTGGTGTGAAATTTTGGCATATGCCTGAACATATAATAGAAAATGATGCAAAAAAAGTTTTTGAGAGAACAATTGAAGTATTAAAGAGTGGCAATATTATTTCTCAAGTAAAAAAATTAAATAACGGTAAATTAATTAAATACAATAATTTCCCTGGTATAGCTTATAATGAATATGTGCATGTTAGGCCACACGGAAGAGATTCTAATGATGAAATTATTCTTCCTATACCTGATCGATTAACTGGTATGATTATGTATACAAAACAATGTTTTTGGATAAGCAATAAGTGTATAAAGAAAGCGATATCTGATGAATTTTAAAGAATGTGATGTAGTTGAACATAGTATTTTTGGGAAAGGAATAGTTATTAAAGTTTTTGATAATTATTGTCTTGTTGATTTTTATCGTAATGGATCTAAATATACAACAAAAGCTATAGCCAATAACTTCTTGAAAATTATTGATGAAAAAATATTGATAGAATCTTCTCCGCATATAGATGAAAATTTCAAAGAAAATACGGAAAATGATTTATGCTTTGAAAGAGATAATTTTAGCTTAGAAAAAACATATAATGCCATTATACGAATTATGGAGCTTAATAACCTAAAATTTGCTCCTTTTATTGAAATTTGTAAAATATTAAAGCGAGATGATTTCTTTACGAAGTTTAGCGAAAGAGATTTAAAACTATTGCTAGAACCTTCAAATGGGATGATATATTTGCAGCATATAAAGAAATTAAGAGATTTCGATTTAAATTTTATAAGTGAAAACAAAGTAAAACTTAATAATAAATATAAAGATGAATTTAAAGAAATAAATAGGAAAAAATATTTAGAAATATTTTCGGATATTTTTGATAATGCTGATACAGAAATTTATTCTTTAGATAATCTTGTAAGGTTGTTTCATAAAAAGAATGTAAGGTTGGATATTAATAGATTTTGTTTAGATATTAAAAAAACTAATTATAAAATTTTAACTAGCAATATAATATGTTTAAAATCAATTTACTCATTAGATGAATTTTTAAAAGCAAGAATTTTGAGTAATGAAATATGTAGGTATTCAAATCCGTGGGATATTAAAGAATATGATGATACATTATCAAAGTTAGAAAAAGAAAATAAAATCCTTAAGGTGGATAATGGAGTTTATGTAACAAGTAAATTAATGGCAAAAGAAGGAATTAATAAATACAGCATTACAAGATTTCATTCTAAATTAGATAATTTTGCTGCAAAACACGAGTATTTTTCATATGAAAATATTTTTAATTCATTAGAGGATGATGTAGTTGTTAAATTCTGTTTAAATAGCCAACAATTAGACAGTTTTATTAATACAGATAAAAATATTTTTAAAATTAAAGTAGATAATTCTATTATTTTTACAGCTAATAAAGATCTAAGTGATAGAAGAGTCTTTTTACTAAAAATAATTGGAAACCAAGAATCTATAGATATTTATGACTTGAAAGATATTATCAAAGACAAATACAAAGTTGATTATTCACTAGACACTATAATTGATGATATTAATGGAACAAGTTTATATTATAGTGATGACACAGAAAAAATTTATTTAAATAAAGATATTTTTATAAAGGAGGTTTTTGGTGATGAAAAATAAAGAGATTGATATAAAAGACTATACACCGATTAGAAAAGAAATTCCTGATTGGGAAGACGAAAGAACATTATATGATGTTTATAGAATACCAATTAATGAACTTTATTATAATGAAAATAATGGGAGAATTGCGACTTGGATTTCTGAATATAAATCAGACAAAAACGCTACACCATTAGAAGAGTTAAGTAGGGATAAATTTAATGAACTCATTGAAACTTTTGTTCAAAAAGCAAATAACAAAGAATCGTTTAAAAGAACAAAAGAGGATATTTTAAAAAAAGGACAAATAAAGCCGGGAGTTATACTAACTGATGGAAGAGTTGTTTCAGGAAACAGAAGATTTACAATATTGAGACAATTGTATAGAGAAACGCAGTCTGAAAAATTTGCAAATTTTGATTGTTTTGTTTTGCCTGTTCCAAAAAACGAAAATGACAATAGATATATTAAAAAAATAGAGAGAAAAACACAATTTGCTGTTGATGAAAAAGTAGATTATGATGCTGTTGAAAGACTTGTTGATATTTATGATACAATCGAAATACAACAATTATGGTCAAAATCAGATTATGCAAAAACTTTTAATTTAAGTCTTAAAGATGTTGATAAGATGTTATCAAAAGCTAAAATAATGATTGATTTTTTAAATTATAAAGGTATGCCAAACGGATATCATTATGCTAGAAAAGTTAAAATTGATGGAACTTCCCAAGAACTTGTAAGTATATATGATAGTGTCGATAAAAGCGAGTGGAATAGAATAAGACCTATATTTTATAACTGCATTGATGAAAATAAAGGCGATAAAACAAGAAAAATAAGAGAACTTGTTAAAATGTATAAACACAATATAGACCAATTTAATCAGACTTTAAATGATGTTGTATCTGCTGATATGTCACAAGATTTAAATAAGGTTTTTGGCAATAGAGAAAATAGTGTTGATGGCAATGCAATTGTGAGTAATATAGTTTCTGAAAGTATAGCACTTAATAAAAAAGAAAGTGCTAGAAAAAAGAATATTCGAATTTTGTCTGAAACGCTTTCTAAAATTGGAACAGTTGATAAAGACTTTTTACAATATTTAAGTGAAGAGGAAAAAAACGAAATAAAAGAAATATTAGGTTCATTAGAAATGCAAATTAAGGAAATTAAAGAAAGGTTATAAAATGTCATTTCTAAATATTGATATAAAATCTAAATACAAGTCGAAAATTAATGATGTATTAAATGATTTCTACATACCGTTATTAAAGGAATGCAAATCGTATAAACGTGTCTCTGCCTATTTTAATTCTGGAATTTTAAACCTATACTCAGAAGGATTAGAAAAGCTTATTAAAAATAAAGGACATGCTTATTTTATCTTTTCAAATCAAATTTCAGAAAAAGATTTTTTTGATATGAAAGAGGGATATGAAAAGAGGAATGCTAATGTTGCAGAAAAAATGTTCGATGATTTTGAAATAGAAGATAGCCCAAATATTAGCAATTTAGCTTATTTAATCAAAAACGGATTTGTTGATGTAAAAATCGCATTTACATATCCAGGTATTTTACATGAAAAATTTGGAATA
This sequence comes from uncultured Bacilli bacterium, assembly GCA_944368945.1. Lineage (GTDB taxonomy): Bacteria > Bacillota_I > Bacilli_A > RFN20 > CAG-826 > Onthovivens. The sequence continues at coordinate 18,768 of CALVXH010000014.1, read as the reverse complement.
TTTGAAGATTTTGAAAATAATATAGTCTACTTTAGAGGATCAAATAACGAAACACCCGCCTCTCTTCTTTCAAACTATGAAGGATTTGAAACCTCTTGTAGCCGGAGAGCTAGTAATGATGAAATTAAAAACATTAATTGTGAATTAAATGATTTTAAAAAACTTTGGAACAATAAAGAAGAAGGGGTGCTTGTTGTTGACATACCTAGGGCTGTTTTAAAAAAGATTCTTGAATATGATAAAGGTTGTATAGTACTTACGAGTTATGACATAGATAATGCGTTTAGTTTAGATTTAGATAATAACAACCACCTTATTGGCTTAAATAATTTAAGTGAACCTGAATGCCATATTTTTGATTCCGAAACACTTTTTTATAAAAATAATCTTGCAATGGATATATTTTCGAGAGAAAAGAACAAATTGATTTTTTCTCATGGTTTAGGTATTAAAAGAATCAAGGAAATTATTAATGCTTTTTTGAGATACAAACAGTTTATTGCTAGCAAATATAATTATAATTTTTCCTTTGTTGTTTCTCCTAAATTGAAAGATTATATTAATAAATTTGATTTAGAAATAGAAAAAAGAAATAGCTTAGGAATTGCAATAAAGCAAAGAGATTCCATTATAATAAGCCAATTTGAAAGCTTTAAAGAAATAGTAAATTCATTAATGATTAGAAAAATGATGGATTCTCAATTATGGGATTCTTTTCATGCGGTTTGCATGAAAGCTTCTGCTATTTTTTCTGTACCTGGAGCTGGTAAAACGACAGTTGCATATGGAGCATTTGCTTATTTAAATTATTTAGGGTTAATTGACAAAATTGTAATGATTGGGCCTATAAATTCTTTTAATGCTTGGAAAGAAGAATTTGTTGCGTGTTTTGGAAACTTAAAAAAACTTAAATGTTATGATTTTCAGGAAAAAAAGAAAACATTAAGCGGATTTATTGAAAACCATGATTCATTAAATTTCGATGCAAGAGATTCGAACCTGATTTTAATAAATTATGAATCATTAGCAACATATGCTGATGTACTAAAATCAATAATTAATGAAAAAACTTTTTTAATATTGGATGAAGTACATAGAATTAAAGCGATATCTGGAACTAGGGCAGAAGCATCTTTAAAACTTTCCGATAAACCTATATATAAACTAGTTATGACCGGTACCCCTATACCTAATGGCTATATCGATATATCAAATTTTCTTCATTTTTTATTTCCTAATGATTATGATAACTTTTTTGGATTTGATGATTTCTATTTAAGGCAAGCAAAGTTTAACAAAGTATTTTCTGACAAAATAAACGCAAAACTCTATCCATTTTTTTGTAGAACAACAAAAAAAGATTTAAATGTTCCACCTCCAGAAGAAGATGAACTTTTAGAAATAACTTATGAAAGCAAGAAAATCTTAGAAATAATATATAAACATTATCGGTCTAATCCCTTACTTTTATACATACGTTTAATGCAAGCTAGTACTAATCCGAAAATGCTTTTGAATAAGTTAGATTCAGATGACTTAGAATTGCTAAGAGATAAAAGTGGAATGTTGCCTTCATTAGAAGATGATAATTCTTTTAATGATGAAGAAATAAGGTTTATTAGAAATTTGGATTTAACGCCAAAATTTTATGCAGGCATTAAAAAAGTTAAAGATCTTGTAAGTGAAAGAAAACAAGTAATTGTATGGGGAGTTTTTATAAACACACTGTTTGAAGTAAAAAGCTATTTAGAAAATGAAGGGATTACATGTTCTTTAATTTATGGGGGAACACCTATATCTGAAAGAACAAAAATAATAGAAAATTTTAAAAATTGTAAAACTAGTGTATTGATTACAAATCCTCATACTCTTGCTGAATCAATTTCGCTTCATAAGACATGTCATCATGCGGTTTATATTGAGTTTAGTTTTAATTTAGTACATATGCTTCAATCTAGAGATAGAATACATAGATTAGGATTAAGCAAAGATGATAAAACTTATTATACATATTTAATATCTAAATCATATAATTCGGAATTCGACTATATAGATAAGCTTATATATAATCGCTTAAAAGAAAAGTCATTATTGCAGAGCAAGGCCGTGGAAGGGAAAAGACTCGTTTATATTGATGATGATATGAAAAATGACATATATTCTTTGTTAATAAATAAATTATGATTATTATAATTTCGATTATTATTGTTTGCATAGTACTGTTATTAATAATAGGTATTTTTTCTTATGATTTGTTTGAAAAAATTTATGTTCGAAATGTTTTAAAAACAAGTGATTTGTTAGCGTCTTTGATAAAAATCAACAATAAGTACAATTTTAATAAAATCAGTGGCGAAATGAAATTTATTGATGAGCTATCATCAAAAAAGAAGTTCGATAAATATGATTTTGATATGAACTTTTCACATTATGTTTATACAAACAGTCACCAAATATTAGATCAAGCTTATAATTGTATGAAAAATATAATACTTTTTGAAAAGTATAATGCTGAAGTAGAAACGCTATTGCAAAATAAAAGACTTGAACATAATCAGCAAGAAAACAGTAAGCTTTATAAAAAGATTGAAAATAAATTATTTGAAAAGAATAAATTGAAACCACAAATAGATTTAAATGTTATTTTGTTTTGCTCGTATACAAGTCCAGCTGGAAGAAACTATTATGAAAAGAAGAAAAATTATAATTTGCTAAATGTGAAGAAACTAATGCCATCAAAGTTTGCTATACTTGACAAAGAATTAAATGCAACAAAAGAAAATAAAATATGTCAGTCAAAATCTAAAATTGTTTACGATATTAATAACTTACTCGATAATGCAAGATGGCCATTTTCTATAACTTTTATTGATTATAAAAATAAATTTTCTATTAAACAATTTTGCAACGCTTTTTATAAAAAGTATAATTTTGACCAGATTAAAACAATCATTAGAAAGAAAAGTTATGAAAATTTTTTAAAAAATAATAATTGTGATAATGAAGATGTTCTTCTTGAAGCTTCCTATAATTTATTTAAGTACGTTATCACAAAAGATAAAATATTGGCATTTGGAGAATGTTTTGCTGCTGCTAAATATTTATACTTAAATAAAGATTATTTAGATATGTTTACTGATAATGAGAAAGTCAATGATGATATGATTTCTTTAAGCGTTAAACTAACAGCAGCAAATAAAAGTTTGTCTACAAATAAAAAAATTAGTATAGATTTATCTTTAAATGAGTATGGAAAAATTGTAAGGAATAAAATTGATTTCTTAAAGGAAGTTTTGAAAAATTGTGCTTCTAATAATGATATTATTTTTAGCCCGACGTTTGATACTAAATTATATGAAGGTTTAATAATATCTGGAGGGCCTAATATTCTAATTGATAATTGCTTTTATATTGTAATTTTTGAAGATGCGATGCAGTTTGAATCAGCAATTTTAGAAGGATTAATTTCATTGATATTTGCAAGCAAAGATAAAAATTACTTTAGTGTTAATAAAGTTGCTTATATTGATTTAAGAAAAAATGATTTATATACATTAGATTATGACCGAATTAATGAACAATTTTTAAACGAAATAAAAGCAGACATATATTTTAATGATAATAATAAGATTAATTTAAACAGATTTAAGACGAGCGAATAATGTTTAATAATAAGAAATTAATAATAATGCAAGTAGGCATAATTATTTAAATATGCAGATAAATGCTATCACGGCAAAGGATAAATAAATTTATTGAATTAAAATTTTACTAAATTAATAAATTAACAATAAAAATGTAGCAACCATTTTTACAACAATTGATAAATCAGAAGATGATTGGTCCCATAAATAAGCACTCACAAAAAAGCAAAAAGAAATTTGTAAGCAGCTATCAATTACGGAAAAAGATGTAAGCCATTTTATAAGGAATTTGAACCTCTAGTATATTTTTCATAAGAGTTTAGGTTATATATTTTCCTTGCTTTAAAAATTATTATTTGATAATTTATAGTGGTTAGCCAATGCTAACTATTTATTTTATGTATAAGTTAGTTTTAACTAACAGGAGGTATCTTTTTGAAAATCGAGAAAGAAAAGAAATTAGTGAAACTAATGATTGAAATCTATTCTAAGCATCATGATAAGAAAAATCTAGAAGATAACGAAGAAATGAAAGAACTATTAAATTACGCTTATTTAAGATTAAATAAGTGCCCTTTTAAAGATAATAAAAATTTTTGTTCTAAGTGTAAGATTCATTGTTATCAAAAAGAGATGAGAGAAAAGATTAAAAAAGTAATGAGATACTCAGGACCAAGAGTTTTACTTTACCATCCTATTTTATTTATCAAACATCAATTAAGAGGTTAATTATGAGAATAAAAAGAATTATATATGCAATACTTGGATTTATTTCTTTTGGATTAGGCTGTGTAGGAATTGCTCTTCCGATCTTACCAACCGTTCCATTTTTCTTATTAACTTCTTTCTTCTTTTCTAGAAGTTCAGAAAAATTTGATAAGTGGTTTAAAAGTACAAAAGTTTATAAGAAGTATATGGAAAACTTTGTTAAGAATAGAGTTATGACATTACAAGGAAAAGTTATTTTATTAAGCTTTGTTACTTCAATGTTATTTATTGCTATGTGGACTGTAAATAACATTTACGCTTCAATAGCTATTATATTTTTGATCATAGTCAAATACCTATATTTTATTTTTAAAATTAGAACTGTTAGTAAGGAAGAATATAAATTGTTAAGAGGGAAGAATAATGCTAGATAAAGTTTTATTTAAACTAATTGGCAAAAATAAAAAGAAACTATTTTTAATTGCTACCTTACAAGTGATTAATTTCTTATTCACCTTAGGGGCATCTTTTTTATTTTGTTATGTTATTTTTGAATTGATTAATAATACAAATTTAACATCCTTATACTATTTATTATTAATTGCTCTATTTGCTTTATTTAAGTTTTTAATAAATAGAATCATTAATAAAATCCAAAATGATATTAGTGAAGAGGTTACTATTAATTTAAGAAAAAGATTGTTAAACGAAATTATTGATAATAATGCTTCAATTATAAAATATAATTCACAAGCTTTAAATCAACTTTATAGTGAAGGAGTAGAACAACTAAGTTTATACTACACAGTATTTGTACCTCAGTTTTTCTATGCGATGATTACACCAATAATTTTATTTATTGTATTTTCATTTTTATCTATATACGTTGCTTTAATATTTTTGTTTTTTGTACCTTTAATTCCAGCCTCAATTATTTTAGTTAGTAAATTTGCTAAACGTATTTTTAATAAATACTGGGATAAATATTTATCTATGGGAGATGAATTTTTAGACAGTATTAAAGGTTTAAAAGAATTAAAGAATTTTGACACAGATAAAAGACAATTAAAAAAACTTGATCATAAAGCAGAAGAATTTAGAAAAATTACGATGAAAGTCCTTGTTATGCAATTGTGGAGCACTTCTATAATGGACATGGTTGCTTTTGGAGGATTAGCAATTGGTATAGTATCAAGTTTACTATTTTTAAATAGTGCAATTATTGTTAACCCATACTTTATCTTATTCTTTTTATTAACTGGTGCAGAATTCTTCTTACCAATGAGAGGATTAGGTAGTGCTTTCCATTTATCAATGAATGGAGCAACTGCTGGAAGAAAAATCATTGATATTTTAGATAACCATGTTAAAGATACTGGCGAAATTAAATTAGATAAAATCAATAAGATAGTATTTAAAGATGTTTCTATAAATTTTGATACAAAGCGTATCATATCGAATCTAAATTTTTCTATTAATGAAAATGGTTTATATGGTTTTGCTGGTCAATCAGGAATTGGTAAATCAACAATTTTAAAAGCTATTATTAAAGATGTTCCATTATCGGATGGAGGAATATTAATTAATGATATTGACTTAAATAGTTTAGATTTAAAGGATTTTTATAAGAAAATATCGTATTTATCATATGATTCACACTTATTTAAAGGTACAGTTAAAGAGAATTTTCTTTTAGTTAATGAGTTTATAAAAGACGAAGAAATTAAGAAATTACTTTCATTAGTAAAGCTAGATCATCTTAATCTGGATTATGAAATTTTAGAGAATTCAGCAAATCTAAGTGGAGGAGAAAAGCAAAGATTATTGATAGCTATGTACATGAGTAGAAAAAGTGATCTTTATATATTTGACGAAATCACTAGTAACATCGATATCGATTCAGAAAACACTATTATTGATTGCATAAAAGAATTATCTAAAGATTCCATCGTTTTAATGATTTCTCATCGATTAGAAAATTTAGATGATGCTAAGTTTGTATGCTTCTTAGAAAAAGATAGTTATCACATTTCTAAGCCAATAAATTTAATAAATAACTTAGGTACATATCAAAAACTATACATGTTACAAAAGAATATGAAAGGAGGTTGCGTTAATGAAAAAGTTTAATTTAATTTTTAGATTAATAAGACTTGTTAAAAAGTTTTGGTTAATAATGACATTAGCTATTATTAATGGAATAGTAGGTAATCTTTTTTCAATTGGAATCTCGTTTCTAGGAGCTTATGGTCTTGTTTTATTAATAAGCGGAAATCATGGAATTGAATTTATTATTGTTATATCTTTGATGATTGCTTTTGGCTTATTAAGAGGTGTTTTAAGGTACTTTGAGCAATATAGTAATCATTTTATTGCGTTTAAAATTTTAGCTCACATTAGGCATATTATATTTAAAAAACTCGCAGAATTATCTCCTTCTAAAATTGATAAAAAGGATAAGGGAGCTTTATTAAATCAAATTACAAGTGATGTTGAAACATTAGAAGTTTTTTATGCTCATACTATATCACCTGTATTTATTGCGCTTTTCACTAATGGAACTATCGTGATATTAGTTTCAATATTTTTAAACTGGATTGTTGGATTAATTTATTTACTTTTTTATCTTTTAATTGGAATTTTAATACCATTTAAATTTTATAATTCTACAAAAAAAGAAGGCTACGAATATAGACAAGACTTAGCTTCGTTTAGTGCTTTTTCTTTAGACACAATTAGTGGAAGGAAAGATATAAAGTTATTAAATAAAAAAGATAAATTTATTTTAGATAGCGAAAAAAGGGTAAACAAGTTAAATAAAGAAAAGAGATCAATGAGTATTAAAAACTCAAATATAAAAAGCATAAATGATTTTTTAATTTACTTTGGGGCAATTTTGATTATTGTCATGTCAGTTGTCGCTTTTAAAGTATACAAGTTAGATCTAAATCTTACTATTATTTCTTTAGTTACATTTATATCTAGTTTTGGCCCGATAATTGCTTTAGCTAATTTACCTGGAAACCTTAATCAAACATTCGCTAGTGCAAAAAGATTATTTAATCTTCTTGATGAAAAGCCTTTAGTTAAAGAAGTAAATAACGATAAAAAAGTTAATTTTGAATCATTAAAAATTGAGAATTTATCATTCAGTTATGATAAGACAAAAATATTAAATAATGTTAGTTTTGCATTAAATTCTAAAGAAATAATTGGTATTGTTGGTGAATCAGGAATTGGGAAATCAACACTATTAAAATTAATTATGAGATATTATCCTTATGAAGGAGAAATAAAAATAAACGAAGTAAACATCAATGAAATTGATAATAGATCGTTTCATGATAATGTATGTATGTTTTCTCAAAATACTTATTTATTTAACGAAACATTAAAAGAAAATATGCTTATAGCAAAACCAAACGCAACTGATGAAGAAATTATTGAAGCACTTAAAAAAGCTTCTATTTATGATTTTGTTTTAAACTTAGAAAATGGGCTTGATACTGTTATTAAAGAAGATAGCACTAATATTAGTCTAGGAGAAAAACAACGTCTTGGACTTGCTAGAGTATTTTTAAGAAATCCTAAACTTTTATTATTAGATGAGCCAACAAGTAACATTGATAGCTTTAATGAAAGCATGATTTTAAATTCTTTAAAAAAATATAAAGGAGAAATGACTATCATTATGATTTCTCATAAAGAATCTACTATGTCAATTGCTGATAAGATTTATAGATTAAGGAATGGTAAACTATATGCTTAATTTAACATTATTAATATCTATTCCGAGGATATTAGCAATTTGTGGACTTGGGATAGCTTTTATTTTCATTTTAATAATTGTCTTTTTGTATTTTAAAAATAAGAAAAATAGTAAAAATTAGAAAATAATATAATGGTTTCAAATTTTACTTTATAATTTTTATTATGAAGGAAGAAAAGATTAACAAAATAACTAGATATCCAACAATATTTGTTCATGGAATATTTGTTAAAGACTTTGGTCCATTAAAAGCTTTTGGAAAACTACCAAAATTATTAACTAAAGCAGGATATAAAGTTTATTTTTCTGATGTTGATTCTTTTGGAACTATCGAAAATAATGCTTCAATTTTAAAAAGAGAAATTGAAGAGTTATTAAAAAAGACATCAAAAGAAAAAGTAAACATCATTGCTCATTCTAAAGGCGGCATTGACAGTAGATATCTAATTTCAAAATTAGATATGAAAGATAAGGTAGCAAATTTGATTACAATTGCGACACCACATAATGGTAGTGAACTTGCTAATGATATAATTTCTTCTCCTAGATTCTTTTTAAAATTTCTTAATTTTTTCATTAACTTATTTGCAAAAATCTATGGAGATAATAAACCGAATGCCTATGTAGCAGGAATTCAATTAACAACTAGATACATGTCTAAATTTAATAAAGAGATAACTCCCATGGAAGGAGTTAATTATTATTCTTATTCAACATGCCTAGTAAATGATAAAGATGATTTTTTCTTTTCCTTAATCAGAAAGATATTTAAATCTATTAATAAAAAACCTAATGATGGAATGGTACAAGTTGATTCTATGAAATATGGAATATATTTAGGAGATGCAACAAATCGTTCTTTATCTCACAGACAAATTATTAACTATTTAAATAGAAAGAATCTTTTGCTTGTAAAAGAATTTTATATAAGTATATTAGATAATCTAATCAAAGGTGGATATTAAAGTGAAGCCTTGTGTTTATTTAGAAATAGAAAAATCAAATAAAAGCATTAAAAAATTAATAAATGTTAATAAAGCATTTATTGATAATATTTTTATTATTAATCAAGCTTTAAAAGTCGAAATCTTTAATTTTGATAAAGATGATCTTTTATTAATTTTTAAAGATAAAAAAATTGAAATTAAGAATAAAGATTCTTATACATTTAGTAATGATGATTTAACTAAAAAAGACTTACTTTTAATTGTAAATAAAGCCACTAAAAAGATTATTAGTTTAATTAATTTTAATTATAAAGAGGAATATCTAACTAACTTTTATTCTTTATTTATTGATAGTATAGATAAATATAATAGTAAGTTAAGTAATAATGACTTAAAAAAATATATTCCTAAATTAGTTAAAGATGTTTATAAAAATAAGTACAAGCTTCATATTGTAAGTGAAGATATTTATTATGATTATAAAAGAACTATAGTGAATAAAAAAACATTAGACGATTATTTATTGATAAATAAAAATACGTTAAATAAATATGTAAAATTAGATAAGAATCATTATATTTATGATGCACATAATTTTAATAACGCAATTAATAATTCATTATTAATTTTATTAAAGGAAAACTTAGAAGCTATTAAGTTTAATATTTTAATAACCGCATTAATAAATAGTTTATTAGAAGAAGATCTTTGTGTTGGCACACTATATAAAAATGAAGATAATATGAAAGAGTTAGAATTTAATTTAAATGGATTATTTAATGATATTAATAATTTAATATTAAAATTAAATGACTTTGGCGTAGTTTATGATGAAAATGCTAAGATTAATTATTCATTTTTTAATATTAAAAAATATGAAAATTATTTTAGTTTCTTAGCTCAATCTAAACTATTTACATCTTCTAAAATATTAAATAAATTTCATATGACTTCAAAATTATATAAAGTTAATAATCAAAGTTACTTTAAGTTTTTAACCTTAGTCTCAATAATTAAATTCTTTATAAGTAAAGGGCTTATATTCAAAGAAAATGATTTTTACTATTCTAACTTATTAAGTAATGATGATATTCATTTAATCGGAGATAAGTTTAATGTTAAAGTTAGCATTTTAAGCAATAGAAGATATAAAAACGCGAATGAAAAAGCAAAATTTTATCCTTCAATCATTGTTGAAATATTTACTAATAAATTTGAAATCATTAAAACCCTAATCATAGATTTCTCTTTAAAAAAGAAAGACATCAAATCAAAAAAAGAATGCATACCACTGATAAATGATAACTATATTTCTTTATTAAAATATCGTAAGCATAATTTAATGATGAATAGTCGAAATATTGATTTATATTTGTATTTAATTATTAATAGCGAAAGTAAATTTTATGAAGTTGTTAAGTATGATTCATCTATTGAAAGTAAATATATTTCTAGTATAGCTAAAACTATTAAATATATATTTAATCCAATAATTGAAGATATAATTTATGGAGAAGAAATAATTTAGTTGCTTTTTTGCAGTGTTATTTATTATTTTAATTAGTATTTAATTGTGATTGATGATAGAAGTTTAGCTAAAATATCTTCTTTAACAACACAATCTTCGTCTAGCCAAGTTCTTATAATTGCGAAACTACCTGAAATAATAAATGAAGTAACTAATTTAATAACTGATTCATTTTCATTTTCATGAATTGTCAATTTTATAGCATTATTGATTCCTTTTAAAGAAAATAATTTTTGAGGAAAAGTAGGATCAAAATTGTTTGTTAAAAGAAGTTTAGAGAATTCTTTATTTTCTTTTAAGTATTTTAATATTTTGATTAACTTGGCTTCTAGTATTTCTTCATCATCATTAGTTTGCCCAAATATAGAGTCAATACCTTTTAAAAGTGAATCTTCCATATAGTTAAATAATTCGAATTGAGAGGAAAAGTGTTTATAAAAAGTAGACCTATTAATTGAGGCTTCATCACATAATTCCCTTACAGAAATATTGTATAGACTTTTCTTTTTAAGAAGTTTAATAAGGGCGTTTTCTAATAATTTTTTTGTTAAAAATACTCTTTGATTTTCCATATAGCTTTCCTTCTCAACATTATTTAAGAAAGTGTTGTATTTTAAGCCAAATTTAAGTAATCAGTTTGTTGTTAAATCAACACTTGTCTATTACAATTATATTACAAGAGGAGTATAAAAATGAAGAACATTGTTGAATTCAAAAATGTTGATAAGTTTTATAAAGTAGGTGATACAACTATTAAAGCGAATGATAATCTTTCTTTTACCATTAAAGAAGGCGAATTTTGCATTATCGTCGGTCCTTCTGGAAGTGGGAAAACAACATTATTAAATTTGCTTGGCGGTATGGATTCTCTTACTCACGGTGAGATAATAGTTGACGGTGAAGACATAAGTAAATATAACGATAAAAAACTTACATTATTTAGAAGAAATTCAATAGGTTTTGTTTTTCAATTTTATAATTTAATGCCTAATTTAACTGCTCTTGATAACGTTGAAATTGCAACAGAAATTTGTTCAAACCCATTAAAGTCAGAGGATGCTTTAAAAAGCGTTGGACTTGAAGATAGAATGCAAAATTTCCCAAGTCAACTTTCAGGAGGAGAACAACAACGTGTTGCTATTGCTAGAGCGTTAGCAAAAAATCCTAAATTACTTTTATGTGATGAGCCAACTGGTGCATTAGATTATCAAACTGGTAAAAAGATTTTAAAAACTTTACACGATGTATGTGTGAATAACAAAAAAACGGTAATTATTATTACTCATAATGGTGCTTTAACTAAAATGGCCGACCATGTGTTGCATATTAAAAACGGAATGATTGTTGGAGAAGAATTTAACGACAATCCAACCCCTATTGAGGATATTGAATGGTAAAATGAAAAAGACTCATACTAAACATATATTTAAATGTATAAAAGATGACCTAAGTAGACTTATTGCCATTACGGTAATTGTCCTTTTAAGTATAGGGTTTTTAACTGGCTTTATGGGAAGTCCTAAAGATCTTAGAGCGAGTTTTAATAAATATTATAATGAAGCAAATCTATTAGATGTTTATATTCAATCAACAATAGGTTTCTCTAAAGAAGATGTAAATTTCTTGCAAGAAAATATAGATGGTATCGATAAAATTGAAGATTATTATCAAATTGATGAATATGTGTATTTAAATTCTACTAGAATTCAAGGCAGAGTTATTTATAGAACTTTTGATGAAAATACAATAGATGAATTAACTCTTGTTGAGGGTTCATTTCCAACAACAGCTAATGAGTGTGTCATGCTTAACCCAAAGAATTCAATGGTTAGCTATTCGGTTGGTGATGTTATTGAAATAAATGATGCAAGCTATACAATTGTTGGTAAAGTTAACGATCCTTTCTACATTTCTAATCAACCTGAAAATACCACTATTGGTAATGGTGTTTTGGATGGCGTAATATACTTTGATAAGAACTTTACTACTGATTATGAAGTTACAATGATTAAGATAACCTTTACTGAGGCTAGAGAATATAACACATATAATTCTGATTATAAAAACTTTATAAATACAAAAGTTGATCAAATAAATAATTTGTCTACTGCAAGACTCGAAGTAAGAAAAGAAGAGTTAAAAGAACAGTTTTATGAAACTGCTCAAAAAGCTGCAGAAGAAGAAATAAGAAATCAAATAATAAGTGCTTTGCCTGCCTTAGAAGGAACTGATTTTCTTAACACAATTGTTAATTTTGTAACTGGAACAGACATGTTTAAACAAAATGTTGAAACAGCAACAGAAGAAGCTTTTAACGAATTCATCGGAAACACAAGTTTAAAATGGTATGTCCTAACAAGAAATGAAATACCAAGTTATTATATGGCAAGTGCTGATGTTAATAAGATTGATACAATATCAAATATTTTACCTGTTTTCTTCTTTTTAATAGCTTTGTTGGTTAGTTTAAGTTCTGTAACTAGAATTATTCAAAAGGATAGACCACAAATTGGTACATTTAAGTCCCTTGGTTATAATAAAGCAGCAATTTTTCAAAAATATGTAATTTATGGCTTAATATCGACTGTTTTAGGATGTGTTATTGGATCAGCTTTGGGCACATTTATATTACCTTTTGTTATCATGTATATTTATAGATCACTTTATGATATTCCTCAAATGGTGTTCCTTTTTGACTACTCAAGCGTATTAATGTTTTCTTCAATAATGATAGTCATGATTTTAGTTTGCATCGTTTTAGTTGCTTATTCAGCATTAAAAGAGCATGTTTCTTCTTTATTTGCTGGTAAGGCTCCTGTGGCTGGTAAAAAGATTCTTTTAGAAAAGATACCATTTTTATGGAAACATATAAGTTTTAAGCAAAAATCAATGCTTAGAAATGTTTTTAGATTTAAAAAGAACTTAATTATGATGTTAATAGGTATTGGCGGATGTACAGGTATATTATTAACAAGTTTTGGATTAAAGGATTCTTTAGGTGTTATTCAAACTGAGCAATATGTAAATATTATTAAATATGACATGATAGTGTCTGTTAACGATATAAACGATAACCCAATAGAGTCCCCAAATGAAAGTGCCCCAATTTATTATTTAAGCGGTGAAGTCTTAACTCAGACTGACAATATTGATGTTTCAATAATATCCTCGGATAAATTGCCAACTTATGTTAATTTATTTGATAATGATTTTAATGATGATTCAGTTATTATTACAAATCAAATTGCTGATGAATTAGGTTTATCTATTGGTGAAAATATTGTTGTTGATTGCCCAACTCAAAATATCTTTGTACAACTTAGAGTTACTGGAATTACAACTAACTACATAAATAACTATGTTTATTTAGGCGAAAAAGCTTTCCAAAATTACTTTGGTAATTTAACTAAGAATGCATTTTTAGTTAAAAATGATATGAGCGATGATGAATTGAAAGAGTACATGAGAGAATTATTAGAAAATCCAAATGTTACTTCAATATCATCAACAAGTGATATCAAATATACTTATGAGAATATTTTGAATAACTTAAATTCAATCGTCGCTGTTTTAGTATTGTTGAGTGGAGCATTAATTGCGGTTGTTATTTATAATTTAACAGATATTATCATCACTGAAAGAATCAAAGAAATTGCAACTTTAAGAGTTACTGGTTATACAAGAAGAGAATCTTTACTCTATATATTTAGAGAAATAATTTTTATGACTATTCTAGGAATATGTGTAGGTCTTATAATAGGAGTGTTTTTACATAAATATGTAATGGTCAATATTACTAGTATTGGACTTTGCTTTGGAGAAGCAATCTTACCATTAAGTTATTTATATACCATTATTCTTGCTTTAGGATTTGTTATTATTACAACAATGTGTTTCTATCCAAAGATTAAGAACATACAAATGGCTGAGGCTTTAAAATCTGTCGAATAATTTGATTTAATCATATAAAATAAAATTATGGAAAAATTAAAAATAGTTAGTATTGGCGAAGTTATTTTGTCATTAAGAAAGTTAAATGATGATACTTTTACTAAAATATTTGTTTCTAATGAAGCAAATATTTTATCTATGGTAGATAAAGAAAAATTTGAGACTTCTTTTTTAACAATAGTGCCTAAAAATGATTTTGGATTGGATAATACTAACTATTTAGATACATTAAATATTGATCATTTAGTTATTCAAAAAAAGGATGGTAGAGAACCAATTATCTTTAGTGATGGAAATAAAACTATTTTTGATAGAAAATTTAGTGCTTTTTATTTTTCTTCAGCTGTGGATTTTGATTTCGCAAAAGAATTAAATAATGCCACTTTATTTCATATAAGTATGGATACATTTTCAATATCTATTGATTCATATAAGATGCTAATTAGCGCTTTGAAGTTATTAAAGAAAAGAACATGTAAAGTAAGCCTAAGTTTTAAAGCAAATAACTTTTTTTGGAATAATGAACAATCACTAGTGACTTTATATAAAATAAATAAATTTATTAATTTTTTATTTTTAGATTTTAATGATGTTAAATCGCTTACTTCATTTAAAAAATATGATGTATTTGATGAAAAGTCTGCAAAAGACATATATAATCGTTTAAAAGTTAAAAATTTAATCATATATAATGACAATAAAGTCTATAGAATAAACAACAAAGAATGTATCGAATTAACATCTAAAATAACTTTTAATAATGAAAATGAATTGATTGCTAGATTTATTAATAATGAATTTTAACGCTATTTAATAAAAGTATTTTATTAAATTCTTGAAACACAAATTTAAGATTATATAATTTAAGTCATGAATCCAATTATTATTAGTGTTATTTGTTTATGCGTAATTTTCTTAGCTACTACACTAGGTTCTAGTTTAGTTTTCTTTTTTAAGAAATCTTACTCAGAAAGAACAGGATCAATTGTTGTAGGCCTTGCTAGTGGAATTATGATAGCAACTTCCTTCTTTGGACTTTTATTACCAGCCATTGAGGAAAGTAAAAATTTGTATGGCGAGAAAATATCTGTTTTACCTGTAGTCTGTGGATTTCTTTTAGGAGGAATTTTACTTTATTTACTTGATAAGATTGTTCCACATTTACATAAAGATTCTGATGTAGCTGAAGGTATTAAAACTGATAAGATTAATGCTAGAGTTAAATTTATTTTAGCAGTCACAATTCATAACATTCCTGAAGGCATATCAGTAGGTTTACTTTGTGGATATGCAATTGGTGCTACAACTAATATCGATACTGCTTGTTTAGGCGCTTTAAGTTTAGCGATTGGTATTGCTATTCAAAATTTACCTGAAGGCAGTGCCGTCAGTATTCCTTTACTTGAAGATGGGGTTAGTAAACCAAAAGCATTTTTACTTGGTGCATTTACTGGTGTAGTTGAACCAATATTTGCTTTCTTTGCTATTTTCTTAGCAGCATTTTTACAAGAATCATTGCCTTATCTACTTTCGTTTGCAGCAGGAGCAATGATTTATGTCACTATTGATGAACTTGTTCCTGAAATAAAGAATAAGTCTCAACATAGTCATTTTGGCTTATGGTCTTTTATGATTGGCTTTGTTATTATGACTTGCTTAGAAATGTTACTTTAATTTAAGGAGAAAACTAATGAAATACGATTTTACTTTTTATAACCCAACAAAAATTTATTTTGGAAAAACAGCATTTAAAAATTTAAAAACAGAATTAAAAAATTATGGACCTAATATTTTATTTATGTACGGAAAAGGTTCAATCAAAAGAAGTGGCCTTTACGATAAGATTATGAATGTATTAAATTCATGTCATAAAAATGTCACAATTTTAGAAGGAGTTATGCCTAATCCAACATATGCAAAAGTATTAGAAGGCGCAAAACTTGTCAGAGAGAATCATATTGATTTAATCTTGGCTGTTGGAGGAGGCTCTGTAATTGATTGTGCTAAAGGCATTAGCGCAGCAAGTTATGCTAAAGAAGATCCATGGGAAAGATATTACATTAGAGGAGAAAAGATTAATACTAAACTTGTACCTATTGGTTCAATTTTAACAATGGTTGGAACTGGATCAGAAATGAATGGTGGCTCAGTTATTACTAATGAAGAAAAGAAACTTAAAAAGGGACATGTTTATGAAAGTGCTAACTATCCTAAGTTCTCAATTCTCAACCCAGAATTAACTTTTACAGTCCCAGTCTATCAAATGAAGTCAGGTATTTTTGATATCTTCTCACATTTAATGGAACAATATTTCTCTGGTGATGATGATAATGTTAGTGACTATTTAATCGAAGGATTAATGCGTTCATTAATTCATTCATCAAAAGAAGCAATTAAAAATCCTAAAAACTATGAAGCTAGAAGTAACATTATGTGGTGTGCAACAATGGCTTTAAATACTTTAGTTAAAGAATCTAAAACAGAAGATTGGCAAGTTCATAGTATTGAACATCAACTTGGTGCTTATACTGATTGTGCTCATGGTATGGGACTTGCAGCAATTTCTATTCCTTATTACAAATTAATTTATAAATATGGTTTAAAGAAATTTGCTAGATTTGCAACAAATGTTTGGGGAATAAGCCCAGCTGATAAATCAGATAATGAATTAGCTTTACTTGGTATCGAAGCTTTAAAAAATTATATTAAAGAATGCGGAATGGTTACATCAATTAAAGAATTAGGTGCAACAGAAGAAATGCTTCCATTAATTGCTAATTCAGTTGATTTAGGAGGAGGTTATCATAATTTAACAAGAGAAGAAGTATTAGAAATCTTAAAAGAATGCTTCTAATCGAATTAATTTAGAAATAATCATTTATGATTACATTTTTAAGAAAATTATTTATTAAAAATTATCAGGATACAAGTTCACAAAAAGTCCGTGAAGCACATGGTATATTAGCTTCTTGTGGTGGTATATTAGTTAACTTAGTTTTATTTGCATTTAAGTTATTAATAGGTATTATTACTGTTTCTATGTCTGTAATTAGTGATGCTATCAATAACTTAACAGATTTTTTCTCTTGCATTGTTAACTTAATTGGCTTTAAAGTCGCCAGTAAACCTGCTGATAAAGATCATCCTTTCGGACACGAAAGAATTGAGTATTTATCAGGTTTAATTATTTCTTTTGTTATTGTTGCTGCTGGATTACTTTTAATTTATTCAAGCATCTCAGCCTTATTAGAAGGAAGTAGTGAAATTAGTATCAATATCTACACTTTCATAATTTTAAGTGTTTCTATTGTTATTAAATTAGGACTTGGCTTATTTTATAGAGGCTTAGGAAAAACTATTAATTCAGTAAGCTTAAAAGCATCAATGCAAGATTCGCTAAATGATGCTTTAGTTACAACTTTTGTTTTAATTTGTTCAATTATTCAATTCTATTTCCCATCATTATGGTATTTAGATGCTGCTGTTTCTATAGTCGTTTCACTTTTTGTTTTATTTGCTGGAGCAAAAATGATTAAAGAAACAAGTGCTCCTTTAATTGGTGTTCGACCAGAAGTTAAAAATGTTTTAAAGGTTAAAGAAGAAGTTTTAAAGATTCCAGGAGTTCTTGGAGTCCACGACATGGTTTTCCACTCATATGGACCAACTAAAGTATTTTTAACTATTCATATTGAAGTAGATGGAAATATGAATTTATTTACATCACATGATATTGCTGATGAAGTAGAGCACTTAGTTAAAACAAAATTCATGCTGGATGCAACAGTTCATATTGATCCAATCGATGTTGAATCCCCTGAGTATCAAGAATTAAAAGAAAAAATTACCAAGATTATTAGAAGCATTGATGAAACCTTATCTTTCCATGATTTAAGAATTATTAAGAGTTTATCAGGAAATAGAGTTTCATTTGATATAGCCTTACCAATTGATTATAAGTGTAAAAAAAGTGATCTTGCTAAAAAGATAAGAGAAGCAATAAATGAAATTGATAAGACTTATGTTGTTGTAATTAATTTTGATGATAACTATGTTGGCTAATTGGCTGTTTAGAATTTGCTTAACAGCTTTTTTATACATGTAGTTATTAAAAATAATATGTATACGTCAAAAAATTACACATATAAAAAAAGAAAAAAAGATAATCAGTTTAGTTATAGTTTAGTACTATAATTTCTGACTATCTTTTTTGTTATTCCGCCA
>CALVXH010000013.1 GCA_944368945.1 uncultured Bacilli bacterium | reverse complement strand
ATTTAAAAAAGAACGAAATAATTAAATTGTTAAATATTTAGCCACGATTTTTTGGTGAAAAGTTCCAAAGTCAGGTTATATATAATGGTAATAAAGTTTAAATTTTATTTAAATTCTCTACAAAATTTCGTGGCTATTTTTGATTTTGTTTATTTCGTCTTCACTCATATCTCTTTTCGCAATCACAAGTACCTTAATTTGTTTAGGATTAAAAGGCTTAATTAAGCTAATTAATGCTTTCAAAGTGGCTCCTGTTGTGCAAATATCATCGACTATTAATACGTTTTTATTTTTTATTATTTCCCCGTTATAGATTGATAAAACTTTATTAACTTTTTGCCTTTCTAAATAACTTAAATTTGATTGTTTATGATTGGAAATTTTTTTAAAAATTTCATACATAGGTAGTCCCAATATGCTAAATATCTCCTTAACATGATTAAATCCTCTTTTAAGGTTTGACTCTTCACTTGAAGGAGCAGGTAGAATAACAAAGTTCCAAAACATAACTCTTAAATCAGTTACAAAACTACTTAAAAATGTGTCCTTTAATTCATAATCACCACACCCTTTAAAAATAAATATATTTTCTTTAACCTTCCCTTCGTATTCATAAATTGCTAAAGCTTCAATATTCTCAATTTTAAATTTTTTAAAAATAGGATTATATTCTTTAAGACATTTATTGCATAAAGTTGGTGAGTTAAAAAGAGAATGAAATGAACCTTCATTAAAATTACAAAAGCAACTTTTACAAATATGAGTTGGACTCTTCAATATTTTTAGTAGATTCTTCCATAGCTTTACTTTTTTTGCTTGCAACATAAATTATTTCACCACTTGTAGCACCTATAACTCTTCCTACTCTACCCGAAATTTGAATAAGTGTTTCCTTTGAATAAATTTCATGAGAAGCATCATAAACAATTACCTGAAGATTTTTAAATGTAACTCCTCTCTCTAAGACAGATGTTGTTACCAAATATTTATATTTTCCTTTCTTAAAATCTTGAATTATTTGACTTCTTTCTTTTCTCTTAGAATGAACAAAATTTCCCTCTTTTGCAAAGATTTTTAACATTTTAAACAAAATTTCGCATTGTTCAATTGTTGGTGTAAAAATAAATACAGGTTTATTTTCTTTTAAAAATCGTATTAAATTCTTAAGGACTAGATAAGCTAAAGTAATTCCAAATCCAATTTGTATTGTAGGCACTGGTATTGGCTTTTTATGATATCTAGTATGTAAAGCAATAAATTTATGATTGTTCATAGTTTTATACTTATTTACAAGCTCTTCAGAAGGAGTTGCACTCATTAGAACATGGTTGCCTTTTACACTTCTATTAAATAGTGAGATTAATACAAAATTATCCTTAAAAGGAAAAGCATCGATTTCGTCCATAATCAATAAATCAAAATACTTGTTATATCGATAAAGTTGGTGAGTTGTTAAACAAACTATATCACCATTTAGCTCATCGTGATGGCCGCCAAAGACACTAACGATTTTATATTTAGGAAAAGCGTTTTTTAGTCTTTCACTTAGTTCGATAACAACATCCTTTCTAGGTATAGCAAAACCGACACTTTCTTTACGCTTTAATGCATATTCAATAACTTTAAATACTAATTCAGTTTTACCAGCACCACATACAGCATAAATCAATGTGTTATTATGATTTTTATAGTAATCTAAAATTTGACCTGACAAACTTTTTTGCTCATCGCTTAACTCATACTTTAGTTCAACATTTCCTTTATATTGTCTAATATAAAGTTCATCATCAGCGAGTTCACCATAAAAAGAAATACATCTTCTACAATATGGTTTCCCATTTTTATAACCGATGTATCTTTCATCATCATTGCCGCAAATTTCACACTTGTAAATAAAAAGCTCCTTTCATATGTATAACATGTAAAAGGGGCTTATTTTTTCCAAATTAATTTATATTATTTATTTTCTTCATTGAGAATGGTGTTAACTCTATTAATATGACGTCCGCCTTCAAATTTAGCATTTAAGAAGATATCGATTCTATTAATAATATCTTGAGTACTCATAAACTTAGCACCAAAAGCAATCATATTTGCATTATTATGTTCTTTAAGTAAATGTGCTACATCATCATTGTATCCTATTCCACATCTAACACCCTTAACTTTGTTTGCGGCAATAGATATACCTTCTGCACTTGAACAAATAACGACACCATAAGTTGCTTCTCCACTCGAAACTTTTTTAGCAGCCTCAATTCCAAATTCAGCATAATTGCAACTATCAGTAGAATTTGTGCCTACATCAATCACATCATATCCTTCGTTAACAAGGTGTTTTTTAACTTCTTCTTTTGCTAAATAGCCACCATGGTCACAGCCTAAAGAAATTTTAATCATTTTTAATAGCCTCCATTATATTTTCATAGTTTACTGGTCCTTCTCTAAGAATAGTAAAGTTGTCTCCATCAATTTTTATTACTGTTGAAGGAACTCCACTTTCACACTTACCTTCAACCGTATAAACTGTATCTTTAAAATAGTTATAAACTTCTTGATCACACTTTGCTGGTGGTTCACTAGAAATATTTGCACTAGGAACTAATAGAGGAACCCCAACTTCATTAATAAGTTTTAAAACAAATTCATCATCAGGAATTCTTATTCCAATAAACCCTGTTCCTAAATCTAAATAATAAGGAACATCTTTTTTTGTTTTTAAAATTAAAGTAATTGGGCCTGGCATAAACTTGTTAATTAACTTTTTTGCTAAAACATTAATTTCTACTATATTTTTAACTTGTTCAATTGATGAACACATCATAGTAAAAGGTTTATTTGGTGGTCTTTTTTTAGTATTTATAAGTTTTTTAAAAGCTTTTTCACTATTAGAAACACAGCCTAATCCATATACAGTTTCAGTAGGAAAAGCTAATAATTCACCATTTAATAAAACATCCTTACATTTATCAATCTCTGACTTCCTCAAGAACATCTTTTTTATATCCTTTCATAATTATTAAATAACGAGTCAAATTATAGATATCTTTAAAAAATTTAAAAGATATTTGACTATTATCAAAATATTTATTTATAAGTTCAGTTAATTTGTCTTCTTCATCATAATTAATTTCAAAAGCCATTAAAAATTTATCACTAGACATAAATTTCTTATAATTTTTAAAATAATCTTCATAAAAAGTTACTCCACCTTCTGTCACAATTGCATCGATTGGTTCGTACTTTTTTACTTTTTCTTCAATTTCATTGTCGTTAGGAGCATATGGTGGATTTGAAATTAATATATCAATCCTTTCATCTATATCAAATAAAGGTTCAGACATATTTCCTTTTAAAAAGTTAATGTCAGCTTTAAATTTTTTAGCATTCATTTTTGCAACATCAAGACATTCATCATGAATATCTGTAGCATAAACATTTGAATCTTCAAAATATGCTTTCATATATATTGCAATACATCCTGATCCAGTGCATAAATCAGCAATTGTTTTATGTCTAATTTTATTATCTACAATAAAATTCTTAACTAGTAAAACTAAGCCTTCAGTTTCAGGTCTAGGAATTAAAACACGCTTATCAACATAAAAATCAAAATCTAAAAAAGAAGCGACATTTAAAACGTATTGAATAGGCTCACCACTAATTACTCTATTTAAATTTGCAAAAAATTGTTCTTCGTTTTTTAAAGTGCTTTCAAAGTGCATAACAATGTCACTATATGAAGAATAATCATTTGCAAATATTAATAATTCATAAATTTCGCTATCTGATACTTTAGTCTCTGATTTAGAAATTAATTCTTTTGCTTTGAAAAAAGCTTCTCTATTAGTTAATGCCATCTTTGTGTCCAGCTATCTTTTGCTCTTGATCATAGTTAATAAGAGCATCAATAATTGCATCTAAATCCCCGTCCATGACTCTATCTAGTTGTTGAATAGTAAATCCAATTCTATGATCAGTTACACGGTTTTGTGGATAATTGTAAGTTCTAATCTTTTCGTTTCTATCTCCACTACCTATCTTACTTCTATATTTTGCTTCTGTGGCTGCTTTTTTCTCTTCTTCTAATTGAGCAAGTTTACTAGCTAACATTTGTAAACAAATTTCGTGGTTTTGAATTTGGCTTTTTTCTGTTTGACAACTAACAACAATTCCAGTTGGAATATGTGTAATTCTAACAGCTGACTCGGTTTTATTAACGTTTTGTCCACCAGCACCTTGAGATCTATATCTATCGACTTTTAAGTCAGCAGGATTAATATTTACTTCATTTGTTTCAACTTGAGGCATAACAACAACAGTTGCAGTTGATGTATGAATTCTTCCGTTTGCTTCTGTCTTTGGAACTCTTTGAACTCTATGAACACCACTTTCAAATTTTAATCTTGAATAAGCATCATCTCCACTAACAACAAATTGCACATATGAATATCCGCCTAATCCTGTTGGAGATTCATCGACAACTTTAACTTTCCAACCTTTAGATTCACAATATCTTGTATACATTCTAAATAAGTCTCCAGCAAAAATGTTTGCTTCATCTCCACCAACAGCACCTTTGATTTCAAAAATAATATCTTTACCATCGTTAGGGTCTTTAGGGATAAGTAAAATTCTTAGTTCATCTTCGATTTTTTCTAATAATACTTCATTTTTCTTAAGTTCTTCTTTGCCCATCTGTGATATTTCAGGATCAGAATCACCACACATAACTAAAGCATCATTTTTATTTAATTCTGCATATGTCCATTCATGATATTTATCAACAATAGGTTCAAGGACACTTCTTTCTTTATTAAGTTTCTTGAATTCTTTCATATCACTACTAGTTTCAGGTAGCAATAAAAGTTCATCAATTTCTTTAATTCTCTTTTCGCTAGCAGCTAATCTGTCGTGCATATTTTTATCCATAATTAAAATTACTCCTATAATTCTTTGAAATTATAACAAATTATGCTCTCAATATTAATATTTATTATAAATAAATATTCTTTGATTTTATTTTAAAAATAAAACTATATTTTCATAAATTAAATTAAATATATGTGCTTTTTGCAGTGTTTTTTGCTAAAACTACAATATTTATATAAAAATTAATTAATAAGTATCTTAAAAATAGTTTTCTTTAAAGAGCTTATTATTATGTGTATAATAATAAAAGGTGTAATTTATGTCATATTTAGCTCTTTATAGAAAATATAGAAGTAAGGATTTTAGTGAACTTGTTGGACAAGATGCTATCAAGCAAACTTTAATGAACGCTTTAACAACAAAAAAGATTTCGCATGCTTATTTATTTAGTGGTCCTAGAGGTACTGGTAAAACAAGTGTAGCTAGACTTTTTGCTAAAGCTTTAAATTGTGAAGAAGGTATTGGGCATATTTGTAATGAATGTAGTAATTGTCGAGCAATTAATGAAGGGGTTCATCCTGATGTAATTGAAATAGATGCTGCTAGTAATAGTGGCGTTGATGAAGTAAGAAACTTGATTGATCAAGTTAAATATGGGCCTATTAAAGGCAAATATAAAGTCTACATTATCGATGAAGTTCATATGATGACTAATAGCGCATTTAACGCCTTATTAAAAACATTAGAAGAACCACCTGAATATGTTGTTTTCATTTTATGTACTACTGAACCTTATAAATTACTTCCAACTATTCTAAGTCGTTGCCAACGTTACGATTTTAAAAAAATAAGTGACGATGATTTAAAAACTTTATTAACTAGAGTATTACTTAACGAAAAAGTAGCTTGCTCTACTGCTGCTTTAAATTTAATTGTTGAATTAGCTAACGGTGGTGCTAGAGATTCATTATCATTACTTGATCAAATCATTTCTTATTGTGGTAGTAGCATTGAAGAAAAAGACATTATAAAAATGTTTGGTTTAACAACATCAAAAGAAAAAGTTGATTTGATGAAAGAAATTCAAAGTAAAAATACTTTAAAAGTCTTATCATCATATGAATCTTTACAAGCTAGGCACATTGATTTATCTAGATTAGTTAATGAATTACTTTATATTCTTAAAGATGCTTTAGTTTATAGTAAAACAAGAAACAAGGAATTAATCACATTCTCAGACGAAAATGATGCTAAAGAATTAATGTTATCCTTTAGTGATGAGGAATTGACTTACTTTATTGAAATATTATTAAAGTGTCAAAACGAATTTAAAACCACTTCAAATCCTGCATTTTTATTTGAAATTTATTTATTAAAGATGATGGATTCTCCTAATAAAGAAAATAAAGTAACTGAGAAGCCATCATTTACATCAACTTATACTTCAAAGCCTACTGAATTTAAAAAAGAACCTGTAATGCGTGAAGTTAAGCAAGATGCTCCAGTAACTAATACTGTTACATCTACAGTTACACCTATAGAAAAGCCTGAAGAAGAACCTAAAAAACAAGAAGTTCCTAAAACTCCAGAAGTACCATTTAAATTATCAAAAGCTTCTTTAGAATTAGAACCTCTTAAAATTGAAGGAGACTCAAATAAAGTTCCTCTAGAACAAATCATGCAATTAACTATTATTGCTAATAAAGCCGAAAGAACTAATCTTCTTTCTAGATGGGGACAATTAAAAACATTATTAGATGATCCTGCTCAAGCTCCATATGCAGCACTTCTTCTAGAAGGAAAACCATTTATATTAACGAACTTAAACTTAATTATTCTTTTTGACTTAAAAGCACCTGCTTTAAAATTAAACATTAAAGACAACCAAGAAGGGCTTGTTAAAATAGTTAAAAAGTTATTAGGAAGAAAAGTTTGTGTATATGGATTAAATAGAGATGACTCTACACAACTATTAAAGATGTATAGAAATCTTGAAGAATTAAAGCAACTTCCTAAAAAGGATACAGTTGAAGATAAAAAAATATTTTAAGGAGACAAATTATTATGAACATGCAACAAATGATTCAAGCAATGAACAAAGTTCAAAGACAATATGAAAAAGACAAAAAAGTCTTAGATGAAAAATCTTTTGAATATACAGCTAATGGCGCAGTCAAAGTTACTTTAAAAGGTGACTATTCAATGGTTGGTATTGAATTTAGTGATCCAGAAGTTTTAAAAGAAGACGCTGAAACAGTTAGTGATTTAATTAAATTAGCTTATGATGGAGCTAAAGCGCTTGTTGACAAAGCAGGTGAAGAATTAATTGAAAAGTATCAAAAGAACGCTGCTGGAGGATTGCCATTTTAATGAAAGAATTAGAGGCTATACAAAAGCTTACTGATTCATTTACTCTTTTTCCTTCGATTGGTAGCAAAACTGCAGAAAGAATGGCATATGCAATTTTGGATATGCCTATTGATGAAGTTAATAGACTTATTCAATCAATTTCAAACGCAAAAACAAAAGTACATCCTTGCCCAATTTGTGGAATTCTTACAGAAGATGATGTTTGTTCTATTTGTAAAAGCGAATCAAGAGATCACTCTACTTGCATTGTATTAGAGAATTCAAAAGAAGCCTTATCATTTGAAAATACAAATTCTTTTAATGGTGTTTATCATATTTTGAATGGGCTAATTAATCCTAGTAAAAACATCGGTCCAGAAAAAATAAGAATTAATGAACTCATTAATCGTATTAAAAAAGAAGGAATTAAAGAAATTATTATTGCAACTAGTGGAACAATAGAAGGTGAAACTACTGCACTTTATTTAGCAAAAATTTTAGAGAATGAAGATGTAAATGTAACTAGAATAGCTTATGGTATACCAATTGGTGCAAATCTTGATTATATGGATTCTTTAACTCTAGAAAGAGCACTAAAAGGACGTACTAAAATTAAATAACAAGGAGAAATTATGTTTATTACTTTTGAAGGACCAGATGGCAGCGGCAAAAGCACAATAATTAAAAAATTATATGAAGAATTAGTTAAAGAAGGTTATGACATTCTTTTAACTAGAGAACCAGGTGGTACTCCTATATCAGAAAAAATTAGAGATATTATTTTAGATAATAATAATACTAATTTAGATTATAGAACTGAGGCTCTTTTATATGCCGCAAGTAGAAGACAACATTTAGTTGAAAAAATATGGCCAGCATTAAAAAGAGGAGAAATTGTTCTTTGCGACCGCTATTTAGATTCTTCTTTAGCATATCAAGGTGGAGCTAGAAAATTAGGCATTAAAAATATTCTTGATATTAATTTATTTGCGACAGAAAAAACATACCCTGATTTAACAATATTCTTTGATGTTTCACCTGAAGTTGGTCTTTCAAGATTAAGTCATGATAAAAAAAGAATCGCTGATAGATTAGACAATGAGACTTCTAATTTTCATGATTCAGTCTATAAAACTTTTTTAGAAGTATGCGACATGTATCCTGAACGTATTATTAAAATAGATGCATCAAAATCTATAGATGAAGTTTATAACGAGGCTTATACTATTATTAAGAAAAAACTTGATGAATTGCATTGATTATTTAAAAAATTACCAAGAAATACCTTATAAAATTTTTTATAATGCTATAAAAAATAACAAGCTTTTTCATGCTTATTTATTATCTGGTGAAGTTGGTTCTCCACTTCTTGAAATTGCTAAATTTTTATCGGCCAGTATCATCGATGGTAATGAAATTCCTTTTGATATTAAAGATCAAAATGTTTATCAAAGAATTAAGGAAAATACATTTGGTGATTTTGTATATTTAGACGCAAAAAATGGAACAGTAAAAATTAATGATATAAGAAATCTAGAAGATAAATTTTCTAAGACTGCTGAAGAAAAATATGGCAAAAAGATTTATGTTATTAATGGAGTAGAAAATTTATCCGTTGAATGTGTTAATGCTTTATTAAAGTTTTTAGAAGAACCATTAGATAATACATATGCATTTTTGTTAACCGAAAATGAGTTTGCAATCTTACCTACCATAATTAGTAGGGTCCAAATCATTCATTTTTCAACTATTAATCAAAATATATTATTAAAAGAAACTGAGGAAGCTGGCATAAGTTCTGATATAGCCGAACTTCTTTCATTTTTTTATAATAGCGCTGAGTCAATAATTGAAAAAGCAAATGATCCTCAAACTATTAAAGTAATTGAAGCTTCTTCTGCTACAATAAAAAATATTAAAGATAAAAGAAAACTATATGATGTTATCTTTAATAATGTTTTAAAAGTTTGCACTTCTAAAGTTACTACAAGACAATATTTTGATTATCTTACTGTCTTTTTCAAAGAAGCTTTAAAGGTTAAAAATAAGCAAGACACTATTCTTAAAAGTTATGATAATATATTAAAAGATTTAGCAAATTTTTCTAATATTGAAGGTTCCATATTAAAGTTAATGCATTCAAGAAACGAGATTAATTTTAATTTAAATAATAATTTGCTAATAATTCATACTTTTAGAAATATCTTTGGAGATATATAAAATGGAATACTATATAAATGTTAAATTTGGTGTTAGCAATAAGACTTATTATTTTGCTACAAATGACTTGACTTTAGAAATAGGTCAAAAAGTTGTTGTTGAAACAGTTGTTGGATTAGAGTTTGCTGAAGTTACAACTTTCCCTAAACTCATCTCTTCATTAAATTATGATAAAGAGATTAAGCCTATCAAAAGAAGAGCCACAGAAGAAGATCTTAAAGCATATAAAACAAACGAAGAATTAGCTATTCTCGCTTCAGAATTATTTACAAAAGCTATTGCAGATTTAAAGTTAGACATGAGATTAATTGGTGCTCAATATACTTTAGATAGAGCAAAAATATTATTTACTTATGTTGCTGATGACAGAGTAGACTTTAGAGAGTTGTTAAAAGTGTTGGCTACTCAACTTCATTGTAGAATCGAGTTAAGACAAATTAATAGTCGAGAAAGAGCTCAACTTGTTGGAGGACTAGGAGTTTGTGGCCTTCCTCTTTGCTGCACTACATTTTTTACACAATTTGAAGGTGTCTCTTTAAGTAAAGCTAAAAATCAAATGCTCGCAATTAATATTCCTAAATTAAGCGGTCAATGTGGAAAATTAATGTGCTGTTTAAAATATGAAGATGATCTATATACCGAAGCAAAAAAAGAATTTCCAGCAATAAACACCAAAGTTATTTTCGAAGGCAAAGAATATAAAGTTAATAGTTTTAATATATTAAGTAAAATTGTCAAAATCGCTAATGAAGATGATGTTGAATTTTTACCACTAGAAAAAATTAACGCTTTATTAAATAAATCTGAATCCGTTGATAATAAATTTTCTTCTAAAGGACTTGTAAGAGATAAAATTCTTTATGAAAATAAACCTTCTACAACGCCTACTAAAAAAGATTCATCTAAGGAAAATACTAATAAACAAAAATTAGAAAATTCATCGAATAACAAACCAAGTATTCAAAAAGAAAAACAAATTTCTCAAAAGCAAAACAAGGATAACAATAAGTCTCAAAAAGACAATAATAAACAACAAAATAGTAACAAAAACTTTAATAAAAATAAGTCATTTCAACATAAAAAGCCTGCAAATCAAGGAAATAATGCAAATAATAATCAAAATAAGTTTGAAGATTCACATACATTATTTGCTGGTCAAGCTAATAAAGTAAAAGCATATCAAGAGCAATATTATAAAAACAACCCACAAGAAAAGAATCAATCTAATAAGAAAGATAATTTCAAACCTAAACAAAAATTTAATAATAAAGACAATCAAAAGAGCAAACCTCAGCCACCAAAGGAGCATAAATAGTTTATGTCTGAATTATTTTTAGTTCCTTCTCCTATCGGCAATTTAAAAGAGGTTTCTCCTCGTGTAATAGAAGTATTAAATTCAGTTGATTATGTCGCCTGTGAAGACACGAGAAACACATCTAAATTGTTAAATTTATTAGGACTAAATAAGCGCTGTGTATCTTGTCATGAACATAATGAAAATATGGAAAGTGATAAAATAATTTCTTCTTTACTAGAAGGCAAAAATGTCGCTTATTTATCTGATGCCGGCTACCCTTGCATTAGTGACCCAGGCTCAATTCTTGTCAAAAAAGCAATTGAGAACAACATTAAAGTCACTCCACTTAGTGGACCAAACGCATTTTTAAATGCCCTTGTTGGATCAGGAATAGATTCAAGTCATTTCTTGTTTTATGGTTTTTTGGATTCCAAAGAGTCAAAAAGAGAGAGTGAATTAGAGAAGTTAAAATATCTTCCATATACACTAATCTTTTATGAAGCCCCACATAGAATAAATGATACATTAAAGTCTATGGAAAAAATTCTAGGGAATAGAAAAATTACAGTCGCTAGAGAATTAACTAAGTTGCACGAAGAATTTATAAGGAGTGATTTAGCTTCTTTAAATAGAGGGAATTCAACCTTTATTGGGGAATTAGTAATAATTGTTGATAAATATAATGAAGTCGAAAAAAATGATTTTGATGACTATTTACCAAAACTGGAACTTTTACTAAAGGCTGGCTACAAATTAAAAGATGCTACGAGCATTATAAGTCTATTATTTAATGTTAATAAAAATAAATTATATAAGCGAGTTATAAAAAAGGATTGAAGATTAATAAATCTCTTCAATCTTTTTATTTAACTCAATTAATTTTTCTTTATCTAATTTAAGTACTTCTCTATCAAAAGTATATATTCCATTGTATTCTTTTTCGCAATCACTTACTTCCGTATAAATTATTCCATTTAGCTTACCTTTTTTAAGTTGCTTATAAAGTTTCTTATATAGTTTAAAATACTTTTTATTTAAGGCTTCAAATGTCTTTGCTTTACCATGTCCAAAGAATCCATCAAAATAAGAATGGTCCTTTACTTTTAAACTTATTCCGCCTGTCTCACTTAAAAAATATGGTCTAGCATAATGTTTATCATGCCTTTTTCTAGCTGGGATAGTATATGAATGAACTGAATAGAAATCACTATTTTTACTATCTACCCACCCGCTTGCTGTATCATAAAGTCTAGTTGGATCATATTGTTTAAAAATACTATAAAGTCTACTTGGATCAAATTCTCCCCAGGCTTCATTAAAGATTGTAAAAACAACAATAGAAGGATGATTATACAAAGAATCAACAATTTCTTTTGATTCTTTTATAAATTCTTCTTTACCTTCTTTATCTTTTCTACCAAACATTCCTTCTTTAATCCAAGATTCTTTATTAATAAAAGGAGTAAAGACACGAGGTAAAACTACTTCACTAAATTTATAAGGTGTTCCACCATTAACAAAATCTTGAACTAGAAGCATCCCGTATTTATCACATAAATAATAGAAGGTGTCATTTTCAATTTTTATATGTTTTCTTAATGTGTTATAACCAAGTTCTTTAAGATTTAAAATTTCTTTTTCATAATCATCATAACTACTTGGAGTTAAGTTGCCTAAAAAATAATATCCTTGATCTAATAATCCATTTAAAATTATTCTTTGATTATTTAAATATATTCCAGGTCTATTTTTCTTATCACGCTTAATTTCAATTTTTCTAAATCCAAAGTATGATGAAACTTCATCATTTTTAAAAAACAACTTCACATAGTATAAAAATGGATCTTTATAACTCCAGGAATGTGGATTTTCTAACTTAATTAGATTTTTCTTATTCATTAATCCTTCATAATATTTTCCATCAACAAATATCCCTAATTTTCCTTCTGCATCACTAAAAGCTTCTACTTCAATTACATTGTTATCGTAGTGAGCCGTGAATTTCGCTCCTTTAATATATTCTTCAGGTACTTCTTCAATCCAAACCGGTTTATATATACCACTACTAGTCGTATAAAAATATCCAGTTGTTTTTAAAACTTGCTTTCCTCTAAGATGATATGAAGTATCACTAATATCTTTGACCTTAATTATTAATTCATTAGCACCTTCTAAAATAAATTCAGTTATATCAAAGTTAAATTTAGTGTATCCGCCTTCATGATAACCTACAAATTTTCCATTCAAATAAATCCAAGAAAACATGTCAATTCCATCTAAATTAAGCAAAACTCGATTATTTTTTCTTGTTTTTATATATTTAAAAGTTTTTCTATAATAAATAAAATCGTCTGGCTCAACTAAATAATTGATTCCACTTAAAGGAGCTTCTAATGCGTAAGGAACAATTATTTTTTTAGAATATGATTTAGGTAACTCATCAACTTTATTATATTCAAGTTCCCATTCGCCATTTAAAGAAAAATAACTGTTTCTAACAAAGTTAGGTCTAGGATATTCTTTTAATGGCAATTTATTTAATGTAACACTTTCTTTTAATTTGCTTACATATAATCTTCCTTTATTTAACATTTCTATTCTCCTTTCTTCCCTTTAATAAAACAAAAATTATTAAAATAATTGCGATTACTAAAATAAATAAACTAACTAAATATCCATAATTGGATGGTAATGGGCTTTCAACTCCATAATCTCCAACATAATTTTCACCATATGCTTTATTTAAGGCATCTCCAATAAATGGTCCAATACACATTGGAAGAGCAACAACAAAAATCATTCTTATGCCCATAAAGGTGCCTTCTTTTCCTTTAGGAATATTACTTCTAACTAAAGAATTTAAAACTGTTGGGACGCTAACATATCCTAATATCATTATTAAGCCACTAATTGCTGCATAAACAATTCTTAATGTGTCATTACCAATATAAGGAATAAAAAACATCATAAATAATCCAATTATTAAAATTACAATAACTGGGATTATCATTTTTGCTTTGCCAACCTTATCAGCAATAATTCCAATAACAACACTTAAAACTGAGCCAACAAGTAAAGCGACAGCCATAACTATTGCAAATGGAGTTAAAAATGAAGAACCTGTATTAGCAATATTACATGATTTTTCAATATACACCATTAAATATGGGAAATAGACTTGAATAGCTACTCCATAAATAAAATATATTAATAAAATCATATATAAAGATTTATTTTCTTTGATTGTTTTTGGTTTAAAACCTTCTAAAATCAGGTTTTTATATTCAAATTTTTGAATATTAGTATCTTTTTCTTTAGGTATTAAAATAGTAGAAATTAATCCTACAATAGTTACTAATCCACCAACTATATAGAAAAATAAATCCCATCTATATCCGCTTTCCTTAGTTGTTAAGCCGTTTAATCCAACAAAGATTATTAACATTGCAATTAATGGTAAAATAGATAAAACGCCTTCTACTTTGGCTCTGTTTTTATCGCTAACATTTCGCGTTACATAACTATTAAAAGCCGCATCATTACTTGTAGAACCTAAAAAAGTCATAATGCAATCAATTACAATAACCATTATTGCTGCACTTTGTGCGCTCATTGCAATAGCAAATAATGATGAATCACTATTAACATTTAATAATCCAAAAGATGCCGTAGATATACCCCATAAGATATAACCAGCCGAAATAAAAATTTTTCTCTTATTTACCTTATCTGTTAAGGTACCCATAAATAAAGTAGTTAATGTCGCAACAACTGCGCTTAATGCCGTAGTTATAGCAATCATAAGGCTATAATCAAATCCACCATCTTGGCTTGTGAAATTTAAATACGTAATATATGTATTTAAATACATGTTTTCAATTGACCAAGCAAATTGACCAGCTAATCCTATAATTATAAGAACGAACCATTCACGAACACTAATTTTATTATTGCTATTTAAACTACTATTTTCCATAAATTCTACTCTTTATCTAACGTTTCAATATTGTCTAATGGTGTAAGGCCAACAACGTCACTAACTTTCATAGAAAAGGCAATTCCACTACCCTGAGTTTCTAATCCAGCTCCTTTATATATTGAGAGAAGAACCTTATCTTTAATTTCATCTTCAACAAGAATAAAGACAATTTCTTTTTCTGGTTGAATCGCAATTCCAAAAAATTCTCCCATCTCCTTATTTCCTGTACCTCTAGCAACGAAAGTCGTACCACCTCTAGCACCAGCATCTTTTGCAGCTTCCATAACTAAATCAGTAAAACCTTTATTAATAATAGCGATAATCAAATCATAGTTTTTTTCATTATTCATGGTCTAATTTCCTCTTTATATTTTCTTTAGTGTTAGTTAAATATTTATAGATAAGTACGCCAGCAATTGAATCAATATCAATAAAAAATGCAATTCCTTTTGCCTTCTTAGAAACATTAAATCTAGCTTCAATTAATTTTTTAAGTTCAGGTATGTCGCTTTCTTTAACTAGACTTAAGACAATATCCTTTTTAGTTTCGCCAATACCTAAAATATCGTAAATTTCTTTAGTTGCTGTTCCAGTACCATAAACTAAAAATGAAGCACCAACTTCCCTTCTAGCAAATTCATTGATAAAGTAATCGCCTTGATAACGATTAACAATGATGCATAAAACACGAAGTTTCTTTAGTTCAAACTCTTGATCATAAGACTTTTTAGAAATGTTTTTCTCAGTCTCTTTTTGAATACTTTTTTCGCTTCTTCTCTTACTTCTTACCATAATTATAAACCAAGATGAATAATTTGAGCATCATCAGCTTCCTTAACACGTTTACGAGCACGTCTATATTTAATTTTTGTTTCTACTTCAGCATTTAAACCTAATAATTGCACGCAAATTAATGGCATTGTACTGATTAATCCAATAACACCAAATCCACTACCTACTCCTAAAGAGTCACTTATTCCTAAAATAAATGGTAAAACAAAGCAACTAGACATTGTTCCACTTGCGACTCCACCAGAGTCAAAAGCAACTGCAGTATAAATATCAGGAACAGTAAAAGTTAATGCTAAAGCAATTATATAAAAAGGTACTAAATAATAAGCAATACTAAATCCACCACAAAGTTCTCTAATAACTTCTAATACAATTGCTAAAGATACACCTATACATAAAGCAAGCAACATTTTCTTTTTAGTGATTACACCACCACTAATTTCTTCTACTTGTTCATTTAAAACATGAACACCTGGTTCAACTAAAACAACTGCTAAGCCAATAACAATCGCTAAAATTATTATCATATAATTATAATTGCCATTATATATAGGGTTAGCAAGTCCATTACCTAAGCTAAAGGCTAATGGGATTAAACCAAGTTTTGCACTAGTTAAAAATATTGTTAAGCCTAAAAATGTATAAATAAAGCCTAAATAGATTCTTATTAACTCTTTTTTATTAATCTTAATAAAGAAGAACTGATATACAGTAAAGAAAACACAAATTGGCAATATTGCAATAAGAACTTCTAAGAAAGTAGCACCTAAGATATCAACAAATTCTGGGTTTGTATTTACTGCATTTTCAATATGTTCAAAAGCTCCATAGTTTCCAAGACATAAAAATAAAATCATTGAAGTTAAAATAGGCCCAATAGAGCATAAAGTTGTTACACCAAATGAGTCGCTTGAAGAATTTTTGCCACCTCTAACACTAGCAACACCCGCACCAAAAGTAAGTAAAAAAGGAACAGTAACAGGGCCAGTTGTAACACCACCAGAGTCGAAAGCAATTGAAACAATAGCATCACCGCCATTTACTGTTTCAAATATGCAAGCCATACCAAAAATTAATGCATAAAAGAATAATAGCCATAATTTTAAACTTTTTTGGAAAACAATTCTAAAAAGTCCAATAACCAAGAAAATACCAACACCTACACCAATAATTATCTTTAATATCCATTGATTATTTGCAGGTAAAACATCTTCTAATAATTCACTTAGTACAGCTAAATCAGGTTCAGCAATTGTAATCATTATGCCAAGTAAAAAAGCAACAAGCCCCATAAAGGCAAGTGATCTTTTTTTAGTAACATTAGCACCTATATATTTGCCAACCTTACTCATTGCAACATCACTTCCTAAAGAAAATAATGCCATACCTATAATTAAACATATGACACAAATTAAAAAAGTGATTAAAACATCTAATGGGATTGTTTCGCTAGGAAAAACACTAGAAAATTGAAGCCCATAAATCACTAATACTAAAACACAAATTGGGACAACAGATATTAGTGCTTCTAATAATTTATTCCATGCTTCTTTAATCATCTTTATTATTATATTACAAATTTTATTTTGTTCTTACTAAAATTATAAATTTATTTTTTATTGTGTTTTGCAGTCTTTTTTATATTCTTTGACTCTTTAACATAGTCAGGATTTTTCATTAATAAATTAAAATCATCTGGGATAGGAGCTTTTAATTTATAAACTTTGCCAGTTAAAGGATTTTTAATATCAAGTTCATATGCGTGTAAACAAAGTCTATTAATCGGATTGGCTGGTTCGCCATATTTATCATCACCTAACACAAAATGACCTAACGAACCTAGAGTAACTCTAATTTGATTCTTTCGACCTGTAAAAATGTTTACATCAAGTAAACTATATTTCTTATTTTCTTTTAAAACATTATATTTAGTTATACATTTTTGTGCCTTAGGATCTTTACTTGAAGCAATATACATTAAGTTTAAAGAATTCATCTTTAAGTAATTTGTAATTGTATCTTCTTTTTTAGTTAAATTGCCTTCAACAATAGCATAATAACCTCTTTTACTAACTAAATCATTCCAGCTATTTTGAAAAGCTTCTTTTAATTCATCACTTTTAGCAAAGATTAAAACACCACTAGTTTCCTTATCTAATCTATGGACGACAAAAATTCTATTTTTACGATCTTTGTCTTGTACATAATCCATTACTAATCTATAGGCAGTAATTGCTTTTTCTTTATCACTAGCAACACTTAATAATCCAAATGGCTTATTTAAAGCGATGATATAATCATCTTCATAAATAATAGGTAACTTTTCTCTTTCTTTCTTTTTAATTGGATTTTTACTAATTATCAAAGAATCACCTGGATAAATCATAAAATTAAATTGTGATACAGGCGCTCCATCGATTGCTATTAAATGATGAGAAAGAAGTCCTTTTGCGTTATTTCTAGAAAATTTTAACTCTTCAATTAAATAAGTAAGTAATTCGCTTTCGCGTTTTACCTTATATTCTTTTATGTCTAATTTTCTTCTTGTTTCTTCTTTTAAATTTCTTGATTTTAAATTTTCCTTATAGTTTTTATTCATAATCTTTTTTATTCTTATTAGCGGCTTCAATAAATCCTAAAAATAATGGATGTGGTTGTAATGGTCTTGATAAAAATTCAGGATGGAATTGGCAAGCCATAAAGAATGGGTGTTTCTTTAATTCTATCATTTCACAAAGATTTGTTTGTGGATTAATTCCACTAAAAATCATACCACCATCTTCAAATTGCTTTTTATATTTGTTATTAAATTCGTATCTATGTCTATGTCTTTCTCTAATATCTTTTTTGCTATATAAAGAATATGCTTTAGTTCCTTCTTTAATATGACAATCATATTCTCCTAAACGCATTGTTCCACCCATTTTGATTCCTTTATATTGGTCTGGGAGATAATCAATAATTTTATTTTTTGCGTTCTCATCAAATTCACTTGAATTTGCATCTTCAATTTTTAAGACGTCTCTAGCATATTCAATTAAAGCAAGTTGCATACCTAAACATAAACCTAAGTATGGGACATTATTTTCTCTAGCATATTTAATAGCAAGCACCTTACCTTCGATACCTCTATTACCAAATCCACCTGGAACAATGATGCCTTGAGCATCTTTTAAAACTGTTTTTATATTATCTTCTGTTAAATCTTCACTATTTACCCAATCAACATCAACTTTTAAATCATAGGCATATCCAGCATATTTTAAACTTTCATAAACAGAAATGTATGCATCGTGTAAATCAACATATTTACCAACAAGAGCAATTCTAACGTGTTTCTTTAAATTTTGAATTTTATTAATTAAAGAAACCCAATCAGACATATCAGCTTCACTCTTACAATTAAGTTTCATATGTTTACAGATTAAATCATCAAGATGTTGTTTTTGTAAATTCAAGGCGACTTGATAAATAATTGGGACATCAGGAACACTAATAACAGCATCATTATTAACGTTACAGAATAAAGCAACTTTACTTTTTGAAGCATCATCTATATCGACTTCACATCTTAATAATAATGCATCAGGTTGGATTCCTAAACCTGTTAACTCTTTGACACTATGTTGAGTTGGTTTAGTTTTAATTTCACCTGTAGTTTTTAAATAGGGCACTAATGTATTATGAACAAAGAATGTATTTTCATAACCAAGTTCTCTTCTTAATTGTCTGATTGCCTCTAAAAATGGAAGTGATTCAATATCACCAACAGTTCCACCAATTTCAACAATACAAACATCTGTATCACCTTTAGCATTAAAGCCATCTATTAATCTTTTTTTAATTTCGTTTGTTATATGAGGAATAATTTGAATTGTGGCTCCTAAAAATTCACCTTTTCTTTCTTTTTCGAGAACAGTTGAATAAACTTTTCCACTTGTAACACTACTTTCTTTAGTTAAGGAAGTATTAATAATTCTTTCATAGTGACCTAAATCAAGATCGGTTTCTGCACCGTCTTTAGTAACGAATACTTCACCATGTTGATAAGGTGACATAGTACCTGGATCTATATTTAAATATGGGTCTAATTTAATTGAGAAAATATTTAATCCTCTTCTTTTTAATAACCTGCCAATTGAAGCAGCACTAATTCCTTTTCCTAAACTTGAAACAACCCCACCAGTTACAAAAATAAACTTCAAATCTTTCATATAACAATCTCCAAAAATAAAAAAAGCACCTACATATACATTTCATGTCGGGGGTGCCCTTTATCATTCTATAAAAAACTCAAAATAAAATCATTAACAATATCTATTTTTTAAAAATAAAAAGATAAGTCTTTCGACCTACTTTTTATCTCCATCCATTGCTAAGCAAGCTGCGCCAATAACTCCTGCATCATTTTTTAATGAAGCAACTCTAATTTCTACTACTGGTGTATTCTTATAACCATAATTTCTATCAGCACAATACTTTTTAACTTTTTCAATTAAGTATTTGTCTTGATTAGAAATTCCTCCACCAAGAAGAATCACTTGTGGTCTAAATATATTGCAGAAATTCAAAACACCTTCACTTAAATATTTAACATAAGTATCAATGACTAAATTTGCGCTTACATCGCCTTTTTTAGCACATTCAAAACTTGTTAAACCATCTACATTATCAATATCACCTTTACAGTAATCCCACATCATGGAATCGTGGTTTCTTTTCATTTCTTGTCTAGTATATCTTAATAATGCACTTGCACTTGCATATGCTTCAAAACATCCTCTTCTTCCGCATGCGCAAGGTTCCCCATCAACGACAATGACAGTATGTCCTAATTCAGCTCCTTTACCTTCAACGCCTTCAAAGAGTTTATCATCAATAACAACTCCTCCACCGATTCCAGTGCCTAAAGTTAAAAGTACAACATTATCATATTCTTTAGCAGCACCAAATCTTTCTTCACCTAAACACGCGACATTTGCATCGTTACTTAAATAAATAGGAAGATTTAATTCAGATAAATAATCTCTTAAATTAACGTTTTCAACACCTAAATTACATGCGTAATCAATAGTGCCATTTTCATTATTTACTACTCCAGGTATACCAAAACCAATGCCTTTAACTACATCTCCGCTTTTTTTAGCGTATTCGATGTGTTCAATCATTAATTCTTTAATGTCTTTTAATAAAACACCTGGTCCTCCTTCTAAACTATTTGTTTTTTTAGTGGATTTATAAATAATTTCACCTTGCTTATTTACTAAGGCTGCTTTAATTGACATACCACCAACGTCAACACCAATATAAAGTTTTTCCATAAAGACCTCTTTTGTTATTTCTTAACTATAATTTTAGCAATGTGAAAATTGTTTTACAAGATTGCGAGAACTCTCTTATTTAACTATCACGATAATACGGGTCTCAATTTTGGTGGAGATGCGGAGAATCGAACTCCGGTCCATAAACCCTTCTACAAAAACTACTACAGTTTAGTAGAAATTTATGACTTCATGGTTTATCAATTTCTACGAACTTTACGCCACTAGACTATAAATTTTCATCTTTACTCTATAGTCATTAAGTAAAGCTTATTCTTCCTTTAATGAGAAACGATAATTAGCGAAAGAAAGACCAACTAGGTTCCCGCAAAACTCTTTAAGAGTGCTGCTTAAGCAGCGAATGCGTAATTATAATTTCTGTTGCCAGATATTATAGATTAGTGATTACGTCACAACTCGACTGCAATTTATGCCAAAGAATCTATGTCGAAACCAAGACATCCCCGTGACTTATATTTTAATCAGTATATATTTTTTAGTCAATAAAAGAGAATAAATGTTTCATTATTAGCAAAATATTGAATAAAAAGTATGCAAAAACCAATTATTTTTCATTTTATTAGGGATACGGTGTAATAAATAAAAATGAATGAAAAGTCTTTATTTTTAACGCTTAATTTTCAGTTTTAAAAATAATTGAGTAAATCAGTTTAATAGTTTATACTATTAAAGATTATCAAGAGGTTATAAAATGAGTCAAAAAGTTAAAGCTAAAGTTGTAAAAAATAAAAAGAAATTTCCTTGGGGAAAAATATTCTACTATATAAGATCTCTTTACAATAATGGTGTTTGTTTTGAAATTGCTACAACATTAAAGTGGTTTTGGAGTTTAATAGTTTTCGTATTAGCACTTCTAGTTTCAGTTATTCAACCTACAGTAAGTGCTGCTCAAGTAAAAGGCAGTCAATTAGTTACACAAACTACAAGTGATCCTTTCTATTATGGATTAAATGCTTATTTAGATGATGTAACTAACGATCCAAATTTAACAATTACATTTGAAAAAAGTACTTCAACTTTGAGTGGAACATATACCGAAGAAACATATCCAAATTATGTTTACGATGGCCAATCAATTAGTGTTACTAAGCCATTTTATTCTTACTATAGAAATGGTTCACATGTTTTAGATATTTATGTTTCAACTTCAACCGACACAACACTTACATTAAATAACATTGTTAATTCAAATCCTAATTATGGTGATGCAAGTGATGCAGTAAGAGAAACATTAAAAGATCAAAAGTATATTAGAAGTTCATCTTTTATTTTATTTACTAAAGATTATTTCTATGCACGTTTATACACTGGTTCAACTGCTGGAAATTCAATTTCAGGTAACTATAAATATGTTTTAGAAGCTTTCCCACAATTAACTTCTGATTCTTATACTTTAGCAGATATACTTGGTTATAACATTTCTTCCTCTACTCTAATTGATCAAAAACAACAAGCAGTAATTAACAATTTCTCAGCATATCTTGATAAAATTTATGTTGAGCCAAGAAATGTTAATACTTGGGTTACATTTGGTATTTATGTTGGCTTAAATGGCGGCATCATGATTATTATGGGGTTAATTGTATTTATTATGACTAGAGGCAAAAACAATCCTAATAGATCGATTAAATTCTTACAATGCTATAGCATTGGATTCTGGTCATCTATCTCTCCAGCAATTCTTGCTCTTATCTTTGGATTCTTAATTCCTTCATTTGGTTCAATGTTATTCTTACTTCTTTACGCATTTAGAGTAATGTTCTTATCAATGAAATATTTAAGACCTGCTTATCAAAATTAGTAAATTAAAACTCCTTGTGAAG
The DNA here is from genome assembly GCA_944368945.1 of uncultured Bacilli bacterium. Classification (GTDB taxonomy): domain Bacteria; phylum Bacillota_I; class Bacilli_A; order RFN20; family CAG-826; genus Onthovivens. Next base: position 8,555 of record CALVXH010000013.1, on the reverse strand, counting down.
AACTTGGGTTTCTAACAAGGAGTTTTTGTTTGTTTAATTTATTTTATATTAGTCTTTCCAATCACTATGTGGATTAGCTTTATTATCAAATGATAATTTTAATTCAGCTAAAACATCGTCTATTTCACGATAATAAAAATCATCTAAATAAACAACAGGTGCTTCATAATCACCCGTAAAAATAATCTTATGATTTCTTTTAACGATAGCAATCATTGTATCAATGATTTTATCAAAATCATTTCTAAAATGTTCTTTTGAATATTCTAATTGAGTATAAAAATTAGGTTCTATAAAAAACAAAGATCCGTCATCTAATTCATATTCATTTATATGTGGATATTTTTCATTAGTAACCTTTTTAAATTTATCAAATTCAACCATTTCCATAAAAATTCCTCCTAATGATGGTAATTTTCGTTATTTATAATTTTAAAAGCTCTATATATTTGTTCAAGCAAAATGACTCTAGTCATTTGATGTGTGAAAGTAAGTTTAGATAGACATATTCTCTCATTACTTCTTTTACGTAAGTCTTCACTTAAACCATAAGTACCCCCAATTACAAAATCAATTGGACTAATGCCCTTATCAACAAAACTTTTAATTTCTTTAGCAAATTCTTCGCTACTTAATTCTTTTCCATGAAGATCACTTAAAACTACGTATTCTCCATCTTTAATTCTTTTTAAAATATTGTCTCCTTCTTCATTTAAACCTTTAACAATATTTGCTTCGTCTACTCTAGCTTCTTTTATCTCGATAATTTCCAATTTTGCATATTTAGAAAGTCTTTTTTTATATTCTTCTAAGGCTTCCTTTAAATAATTTTCTTTTAAAGTGCCTACGCAATAAATATTAATCTTTATCATAAATCAACACTCTCCCATTGCTTTGCACATTTAAATTCAATATTAGAAATATCTATTCCTAGTTTATTATAAATTTCATAATGAGTATCTAAAGCGACTTCTTCAGTATTACATTCTTCGCTTAAATGACATAGCATAACTTTTTTAGTATTTGGACCCATTAATAAGCTTAGATAATAAGCAGATATATCATTAGATAAATGTCCTTTATTAGACATGATTCTATTAATCAAAATTTGAGGTCTACCACTATTAATTAGCATTTCATAATTATAATTTGACTCAAAATAATAGTAATCTGCATTGTTTATATATTTTAAAGTCAATTTATCAATTTTGCCTGTGTCAGTAATATATACCAATTTTTCTAAGTCATTAATAAATAAAAATCCACATGGAGAAGAAGCATCATGACTTGTTTTTAATGGTATTACTTTAAATGTATTAAAAGTATACTCATTATACGCCTTTAAGACATTTTCCTTCTTTAAAGGAATTGTTTTACTTAATGCGTAACGTTTATTTTCATCAATAAAATAATAGTTTTTTATATGGTCAGAATGATCATGAGTAAAAAAGGCAAATTGAATATCTTCAATTGATTTGCCTATTTCATTTAATCCTTCAATTAGTCTTTCTTTAGTAATTCCTAAATCAACTAATATTAATGTCTTATCATCAAAAATAAGGCTAGCGTTACCTTTGGATCCGCTAGCTATACAATGTAAATTAATCATCATCTATGCTCTCATATTTATTACGAATATCATTAAATGACGCTTCGTGGGTCTTATCTGGAGTAAAGAAACGACCATAATTTTTCATAAATAAAACTTGAGTAGTTCCAATTTTACCACTTCTATTTTTAGCAACCATGATTTCAACGAAGTCGTTAGCGCTTGTTTTAACTTCTTCTTTTTTATTTTCTTCAGCATTATCATTACTTTGTTGGCCAAACTTCTTTTTAGAAGAATTTAAACTAATACCTTGATCAGAATAATAAGATGGTCTATACAAGAACATAACCTTATCAGCGTCTTGTTCGATTGCGCCAGAGCTTCTTAAATCACTTAATTGTGGTTTTTTATTGTCTCTTGCTTCAGTTTGTCTATTTAATTGCGAAAGACATAAAACAGGACATTCTAATTCCATTGCTAAAGTCTTTAATCTACGCGAAAAGGCTGCAATTTTGGCTTGTTCGTTATCTTTATAAATGTTTTTACTATCATTAATAAGACCAATATAGTCAACAATAATAAGTCCTAAATCGCCTTGATTTTCTTTAAGTTTTCTTGATTTTAAAACAATATCATCAATAGAAGCACCGCTACTATCATCAACATAAAGAGGAACTTCTGCTAAATCATCTTCAACTTCTTTAAGCTTTAATCTTTCTTCTTTTGATAAGATTCCTTTTTGAATATTGTCATAAGAAATACAACTTTGTGAAGCAAATAATCTTTTAAAAATCATATCAACCGACATTTCAAGTGAGAAAATTGCTACAGGTCTACGTGTTTTACTTGCTGCATTATAACCAATATTTAAAGCAAAAGCACTTTTACCAACACTAGGTCTGGCAGCTAAAATAACAAGTTCACTTTTGTTTAAACCATTTATTAAAGCATCCAGATTCGTAAATCCAGTTGCTATACCGGTGATAGAGCCTTCAACACCATAACTCTTTAAAATTTTGTCACCAACTAATCTAGCTGCCTCTCTTGCACTAACAAAATCACTAACTCTTCTTCTATTAGTAATCTTATTAATTCTTAATTCACAATCGGCAATAAATCTATTAACATCTTCGATTTTCTTAGTTTCATAGTCGTTTTCAATACTATCAATTTCCATTAAAAGATTTCTTAAAATGGCCTTATCTTTTAGGTTTGTAATATAAAATTCAACATTAGAAAGACTGGTTACTTTATTGCCAATTTGAATTAAATAATCTATTCCACCGATACCATCAAGTTCCTTTAAATCAATTAATTCAGATGTGACTGTAGTAATATCAATTGCCTTTCCAGCATCATAAAGAAGCTTCATAGCATGGAAAACTTTTCTATTTTTTAAATTTGCAGCATAAAAATCATCTTCTACTAAACTAACAATAACAGTAGAAGCTTGTTTTGCATCAAGCATAGCAATGCCTAATACAGTCATTTCACTTAATTCATCAGAAGGGTAATTTTTAATCATTATTTTTCCTCAGTGATATGAACTCTAACAGTACCAATAACACCTTTATATAATTCGATTTTTAAATTTGTATAGCCAAAAGCATTTAATAAAAATTTATCGATAAATTTTCTTTTATCAATTCTGATTTGGTATTTTTCTAATAAGTCTTTCTCTAATTCTTTTGTAGAAATAGAACCAGCCATTGTTCCATCAGCATGTGCCTTAGCCTTATATTCCAAGACTAAGTTGTCGAGCTTTTCTTTATTTTTGAGAGCTTCTTCTTTTAAAGCTTCTTGCTTTTTAGCTTCTAATTCATTTTGTCTATTTAATTCTTTAACGGTTTCTAAAGTTTTTCTTAAAGCTAATTTACGTGGAATTAAATAGTTTTGTGCATAACCATCAGCAACTTTTTTGGTTTCTCCTTTTTTACCTATACCTTTAACATCTTGTAATAAAATTACTTCCATGTTAATCTCCTTTCTTTGATATTTCATTTCTTGCATCAGTTAAATTAGAATTTAATGTCTCTAATAAAATTTCTTCTGCTTTTTTAATTGATGTATCTTTGAATAAAGCGGCAGCCATTGTAAAGTGGCCTCCACCACCAAATTTTTCACATAAGATTTGAACATTAACAGTTCCATCACTTCTTGCACTAATACGCGTCTCGTTTTCTGCAGTTTTGCCAATAACGAAACAAGCATTAACACCTTTTAGTTGAAGGCATTGATTTGCTGCTTTAGCGAGAGTTGATCTTTCATAGTATTCATTTTCATCGCCTTGGCAATAAACAACTCCATAAAATGGTGTCTTCATTGTATCGACCAGTTTATTGACAAGTGTATACTCTTCATATTCATCTTTTAAGAAGTCATCAGCTTTTCCATTATCAGCTCCAAATTCCTTTAAAATCATGCTCGCTTCAAATGTCCTTAAACCGACAGTTTTAGATTTATAAAATCCTGTATCAAGGAATATACCACTCAACATAATAGTTGCATACCTCTCATCAAGTGGAATCCCTGGATTTTCACTATTATATCTAATAATTTCAGCAACCAATTCACTAGCACTACTAGCACTTGTTTCAATTTGGCTTAAAACAGGCTTTTCAATAAATTCTTCAGCTCTTCTGTGGTGATCAATAACTACGACCTTTTCAGTTACTTCTAATAACTTTGGACACATTGTCATCTTTGGTCTAGAAACATCACAAACAATAACTAAAGAAGTAGGTTTAATTTTGTCTGGAGCATCTTTTGGAGATACAACAAACTTAGAAAGTTCTTCATTTGAAAATGTAGAAATAAAAGCGCTCTTTGTTTTTCTTTCTGTGAGTTTGCCATCGTAAACTAAAAGTGTTGGTTTTTTACAATATTCACAAATAGCCTTTACACCTAAGCAACTTCCTAAAGCATCCATATCCATGTCAGTGTGACCCATAATAACAACATTGGAACTTCTCTTAATCAAAGAAATTAAAGAGTTAGCAAAAACTCTAACTTTAACTTTGCTTCTATTTTCAATTGCTTCAGTTCTACCACCATAGAATTTTAATTCAGAACCATACTTTGAAACGACAGCTTGGTCTCCGCCTCTACTCATTGCAATTTCAATCGCATTGGAAGCCATTTCATTCAACTTATTAACATCAGGGAAGTCATGAGCAAATCCAACAGACAATGTTGGCCTAGCATCTTCTCTAAATTGAACTTTTCTAATTTTATCTAAGATGGAGAAATTATCATCTTCCATCTTCTTTAAGGATTGAAAATTACATACTGCAAAATATGAATCATTTCTAATTACTCTTAAAAGAACATTAAACTCTTTTGCATAATCACTAATAAGCGCTTTAACTTGAGTTATAGCATCATTATTTCCTTCATTTGATTGAGTAATATCATTATAGTTATCAATATTTATAATACCTACACAAGTAGCTTGATCAGTAGTAAATTTTGATAAATTCTCATATTCAGAAATGTCTTTAAAGATAAAAAGTCCTGCAGTTCTAAGGAATTTTACAGAATAATCAAAACCATGACTTGTAATTTTTAAACTATCACCTGTTTCTTTTTCTATAAAATCTTTAAGTTTTGGACACCAATCATAAATTGACGTATTAACAATATTTATAGATCTTTGATTGAATAAATCACTCGTCCAAAGAACAATTCCTTCTTCATCAACAACAGCAAAACCAAGCTTTCCAAATAGGTAAGCTTCTTGAATATCATTACCAACAATATCGCTTGTTCTAATATCGCTCTTTTGTCTTAATTTAAAAACACTGAAGATAACAAGCCAAATGAAGAAACAATCAAAAATAGCAATTGCACAGCAAAAGTAAGCAATATATTCAGGTAATACATATTCATCCATATTGAATGTATTAAATAAATATAAAGTTAAAAAGAGTCCAACACATATTAATTGAACTAAAGTTACTATCAATACCTGTATTTTTAATTTATTAATCTTCTTTTGCATAAAAATTACCTTTTATAATTATACAATAATGATAAGTTTAGATAAATAAAACAACGTATTAATTATAATAATTAGAAAAAATAATTTTGTAAAAGAAAAGCCCCATTTTAATTTATGAGGCTTTATTCAATTAATCTTGAATATATGGAAGAAGAGCCATATAACGTGCATTTTTAATAGCTCTAGCTAATTGACGTTGATATTTAGCACTGGTTCCTGTCATTCTACGAGCACTAATTTTACCACTTGGAGTGATAAACTTCTTTAATGTTTCTACATCTTTATAATCGATGTATTTAATCTTATTTTTTGTAAAATAACAAACCTTCTTCTTTGGTCTCTTTTTTAAGTATGCCATTTTCTAAATCCTTTCTACCTAGAATGGTAAATCGTCATCTGCTAAATCACCATCATCTGAAAGCAAATCATTGGATGTTGGTTCATCTTCTTGATACGCAGAAGCTGGTGCGCTAACAGTTTGACTGCTTGTTGCTGAATTTTGATTCTTAGAGCCTAATAATGTTACTGAATCAACAACTACTTCAATTACGCTTGCATTAGTACCGTCTCTTCTTTGATATCTTCTTTCTTGCAAGCTTCCATCAACTCCGATTTGTGTACCTTTTTCACAATATTTAGCTACAAACTCAGCGCTTTGTCTCCAAGCTGTACAGTTTATAAAACTGCTAGCTCTTTGTCCATCGGCTCCCTTTGTCTTGTTATCAAAAGCCAACGTAAATGTGATAACTGATAAACCAGTTGTCGTTGTTTTTAATTCAGGTGTTTTTGTTAGTCTTCCGACTAATACTACTCTATTAATCATTTTATCTCCTTAGTCTTGATCAACAGTAATTAATGTTCTTAAAACATTATTGTCGATTCTTGTAAGACGATCAAATTCTTTAAGAGCGACATTTTCAGCTTCAATTTTGATAACGACGTAATATCCTTTAATTTCTTTTTTAATAGGATATGCTAAATCTCTTAATCCCCATTCGTTAACATTGTTAACTTTTCCACCATTTTTAGTAATGATGCCATGGAGTTTTTCGATTTGAGCTTTTCTTGCAGCGTCATCAAGGCTGGATTTAAGAATGTACATAATTTCGTACTTTTTCATAATGCTTACCTCCCTTTGGACATCTGGCCCCAATCAATATCTGTTGGAGCAGAGAAGAACACTTTAAAGTGCTTTTATATTTTATCGAAAATGGCAAACAATGTAAAGCAATAAAAAGTTTATTTGATCGTTTCATAAGTACAACAAATTATTACTTTATTTTTTTCCATTAAAATGTTCAGTTCATTAAAATAAAAAAGTCACCTCCTAACTAAAGAAAGCGACTGTTTTATTTTTAATTAATAATTATTATTTTTGATCTCTCATACATGGGAATAAAATAACTTCACGGACAGAAGGCTCGTTAGAAAGTAACATAACAAGTCTATCAATTCCTATACCAATTCCACCTGTAGGAGCCATACCATATTCAAGAGCTTCGATAAAGTCATTATCCATTTCGTTTGCTTCATCATCACCTAATTCTTTAGCACGTAATTGAGCTTCGAATCTTTCTCTTTGATCGATTGGATCATTTAACTCACTATAAGCATTTGCATATTCTGTACCATTAACATAAAGCTCAAATCTTTCTGTGAATCTTGGATCTGGACTCTTTTTGGTTAATGGAGAAATTTCAATTGGGTGTCCATGGACAAATGTAGGTTGAATTAAATCTTTTTCACAGAATTCTTCAAATAAAGCATTTAAGATATAGCCATTTGAAGTCCAGTGTGGTTCTATTTTGATTCCTTTTGATTTAGCATAATTTACTGCTTCTTCAAAAGAGATATCTCCTTCAAAATCTAAACCGGTTTTTTCTTTAACTAATTCAGCCATTGAAACCCATCTAAATTCTGGTCCAAAGTCAATTTCTTTGCCTTGAGTGGTAATTTTAGTTGCGCCAAGACATTCTTTACAAGCATTTCTAATTACACCTTCACAAAGTTCTCTCATCGATTGAAGGTCACCATATGCTTCATATAATTCAACAGTAGTAAATTCAGGATTGTGTTTTGTATCCATTCCTTCATTTCTAAATAATCTACCAAATTCATATACTTTTTCTAAGCCACCAACAATAAGTCTCTTTAATTGTAATTCTGTTGCAATTCTTAGATAAAAATCTTTATTTAATGCATTATGATGAGTAATGAATGGTCTAGCATTTGCACCACCAAGAATTGGTTGAAGAACACTAGTTTCAACTTCTACGAAGCCAAGGTTATCAAAATAACGTTGCATACTTCTAATGATTCTTGGTCTTAAAAGGGCAACACGTCTAGCATCTTCATTCATGATTAAATCAACATAGCGGTGTCTATATCTTTCTTCAACATCTGTTAATCCATGGAATTTTTCTGGTAATGGTCTTAATGCTTTTGTTAAGAAAGTGAATTTAGTAACTTTGATTGTTAATTCACCAGTTCTAGTTAACATCAAATGTCCTTCAAGACCAACAATATCACCAATATCAGTTAGTTTGAAAACATTATAATTTTCAAGTCCTACTGTATCTATTGAGATGTAAGCTTGCATTTTTCCAAACTTATCTTGTAAATTTAAAAATGATGCTTTTCCCATTTTACGTAAAAACATTACTCTACCAGCAACATTTACGTTGATTGGGTTTGCTTCTAATTCTTCATTAGTTTTCCCTTGAGACTTTTCTTTACATGTTTCAGTTGTATCAGTTCTATTATACTTTTCTCCCCAAGGATCTACTCCAAGTTCTCTTAACTTATTGAGTTTTTCTCTTCTAGCAAGTTCTTGATCTGTCAATTTGCGTTCCATAATTTTATAACCTTTCTTTAATCGTCAAATATTATATACAATTTATTTATTTTTTTCTATTTAGTTTATTTTTGACGTGAAGTGTAAAGTTAAATTCAACTTTAAAACCGGAAAGTTGATTTTTCTCTTTCATAAAACTCAAAGTTGAATTT
>CALVXH010000012.1 GCA_944368945.1 uncultured Bacilli bacterium | reverse complement strand
AAGGAGTTTTCTTTGCAAAACTATAAGTCATCCCGAACCCTCGGACAATCCGAGGGTTTTATCTCGCTTCGCTCAGACAAAAAAGCTATTAAGTCATCGACTTAATAGCCATAAAAATTAATAAATGATTTATTAATAAGCTTTAGCAAATAAAACAACATATTTTGCTTTTTTGCCGCATATTGGGCAATGATCATCAAATGGTACTTGATCAAAAGGAATACATCTTGCAGTGGCATTTGTTAACTCTTTAATCTTATCTTCACAAGCCTGATCTCCACACCACATCATTTTTGCATAGCCTCCTTTATCAACTACAGCCTTTAATTCTTCAAATGTATGAACTTCAGTAACGTTAGCTAATAAATTCTTTAATGCAGCATTATACATCTCTTTATGGATAGTAGCTAATAATTCTTTAACTGTATCACAAATGCCATTTAAACTATATTTTGTACGTGTACCATCGTTTCTCTTATGAATCATGCATGAATCGTTAGCTAAATCTTTAGGTCCAACTTCGATTCTTAATGGTACACCTTTCATTTCATATTCACTAAATTTCCATCCTGGTGTTTTATCGCTATCATCTAATTTTACTCTATATCCGGCATTAGCTAATTCTTCTTTTAATGCTCTAGCTTTTTCTAATACACCAGGTTCATTCATTTTAATAGGAATAATAACTATTTGAATTGGTGCAACATATGGAGGTAAAACAAGTCCATTATCATCACCATGAACCATAATAATAGAACCAATTAATCTAGTAGAAACACCCCAACTTGTTTGATATGGATTTTTAATCTTTCCATCTTTGTCTAAGTATTGAATGCCAAATGCTTTTGAGAAACCATTACCAAAATAATGTGATGTACCGCTTTGTAAAGCTTTTCCATCATGCATTAATGCTTCAATTGAATAAGTTTCTAATGCTCCAGCAAACTTTTCTTTTTCAGTTTTTCTACCTTTAACAAAAGGAATTGCAAGCAAATCACGGCCCATTTTATCGTAAATTTCAAGCATACGTAATGTTTCTTGTCTTGCTTCATCTTCAGAAGCATGCATTGTATGGCCTTCTTGCCATAAGAATTCACTACCTCTTAAAAATGGTCTAGTAGTCTTTTCCCATCTAACAACTGAACACCATTGATTATAGAGTTTTGGTAAATCTCTATATGATTTAATAATGTGTGAATAATGTTCACAGAATAAGCATTCACTTGTAGGTCTAATAATTAATCTATCTTGTAATTCTTGACCTCCACCAATAGTTGCAATTAAGCATTCAGGTGCAAAGCCTTCAACATGATCTTTCTCTTTTTGAAATAATGACTCATTAATAACAACTGGTAAATAAACATTTTCATGTCCAGTCTTTTTGAATTCCTTGTCTAAATAATGTTGAATTTCTTCCCATATTGCATAACCATATGGTCTATAGATAATGAAGCCTTTAACAGCAGTATAGTCCATTAATTCAGCTTTTTTACAAACATCTGTATACCATTGCGCAAAATCTTCATCTCTACTTGTAATTGATTTGTTCTTAATATCCATGCAAATTTCCTCACTTTTTATACATATTTAATAGTCTTTTAATAACTTTTTTATCTATTGGCACTAGCATTGGTGAAGTCTCAGCAATTACCTCACTAGAGAATAAATATACTCCACTTTTAACCAATAATTCAACCTCATTCCATGAAGTGCAACTAACACTTACAATTGGTGCTTTAAACTTTACAAGTTTATCTAACATCGCTCTAGTGACAATAAATTCTCTATTTTCACTCTTTCCATTTTGTGACTTTGTATTAATCATAAAGCCATCAAATAAACTATACGTCGCACTTCTTAAGTTATAATCGCCATTATTTATTTTTACATAAACTTCATAATCTCGTGATTGTAAGCTTCTTATATTGTTAATTAATGAAACATTAGTTTCACTATCAACAAAATCATTATTTTGAATAATAACACCTATTTTAGTATTGGTAGCTAGATTCATGTGTGGCAAACTACGTATTACATACGGAATTTCATGAATCTTAATAGGGAAATATAATCTCAAATTATTATTATCTTTTTCATTATTAAATGTAGGAATCATTTTTCTCATAATCATAGAAAATAATTCTTTATCAAGATTATATTTTAATGCATACTTTTTGACTTCATCTATAGTCTCAAAAACAGAAGCTTTAGGCTTTACATGAGCAATATATCCTAATGTGAGTACTCTTTTATTTGCAATCTTAATTAAAGGTGAAAAACCTAAAGTGATTAATTGCATTCTAATAATCTTAGTGACTTCAGCTTTATAACTTTCCTCAACATTTCTGCTCTCAGGATTATCGTTTTTAAACAGCAAGAAATCTTTTCCGCTATCTCTCATTAATCTTGAGACATTTTTAAGAGTTTCATGAGCCTTCATAAAATCGCTATCAAGTTCAGTTGTTTTACTTCCCACAATAGAAAATTCATAAAAAGCCTTATAACCATGAACTTCAAGAATTTCATTAATAGATTTAACCATGTTTTTCATTTCTCTATTAATTTGAAAATCATTTTCAGGTTTTGTATTTAAAATAGTCATTTCTAAAGGATTTTCATCATTTAGTAATACATAAAAAGATAGAGCATTTTTTCTTTGATAGATTGCATTTAAAATAACATAACGATATTCATATTCATTAATTCTTGGATTAGTATTAGCTTTACGGTAAAAATCTACGATGTAGATACTTCCTTTTTGAAATAATCCATGTGCATAAAATCTCGCAATTTCACTTACTAAAAAGGTTGCTTTCTTAAAGACGCCTTTTTTCATTTTGTTATATTCACTAGGCAAATTATTTAATAGCGTACTATCCAAATAAATCATGCCTTTAGATTTATCAATTAATCTCACATTGAAAAGTATCCTTGAACAATACCTTTTTACTTGATCTTCCATTTTAATATCAGTAATAAAGGCTAATTTATCAGGAGTAAATAATTCATTTTGTTGATAAAGATCTAATAGCCAACTGTTGAACTTGTTTTGTTCTTTATCTTCAAGCATCTTTAAAAAGTCAGTATATGAAATTTTAATTATTTCTTTTAAATTTCTAAAACTAAAATATTCAACGGTTTGCGATTTAAAATCAATAATAAAAGTTCTATTAATATTGAATTTCCTTTTTAAATACGCAGAATATCTAATTTCTTTCTTTTTAATCCGAAAAATAGTTCCTATTAGAAAAGCAAATCCAACAACTAAAACTGTAATAAAAAATATCAAAAATGGAATTGCGCCATCTAAAATACCATTAAAAACATTGGAAAGATCAGTTTTCATATTTGTTATTTTATAACAAATAATACTAAATCTCAATTTTATATATGCACTGATAGCCCATTATTTGTATAATAATATTTACGGAGAAATACCCAAGCGGCTGAAGGGGTCAGTTTCGAAAACTGATAGAGGTGAGAGCCTGCGGGGGTTCAAATCCCCCTTTCTCCGCCAATTAAATTGCCTTATTTATAAAAAAGATGCACAAATCGTGCATCTTTTTATTTATTTTAAGAAGATAAATTACTTTTTAGATAATTCTTCGTCGATTGCTTTAGCAGCAGATTTACCTGCTCCCATTGCTAAAATAACAGTTGCAGCACCAGTAACAGCGTCTCCACCTGCGTAGACATGTTCACGTGATGTCAATCCAGATTCACCTTTTGTAACAATACATCCATGTGGATTTGTTTCTAATCCTTCTGTTGTATGTTTAATTAATGGGTTTGGTGATGTACCAATTGCGATAATGACACAATCAACATCAATTTCTCTAAATTCACCAGTACCCATTGGTTTTCTTCTTCCACTAGCATCTGGTTCACCTAATTTCATAACTTCAACTTTAATCTTTGAAACTAAGTGTGTTTCTGGATCTCCAATAATTTCAACAGGGTTATTTAATAATTGGAAATCAACTCCTTCTTCCATTGCGTGGTGAACTTCTTCTTTTCTTGCAGGAAGTTCTTCTAAGCTTCTACGATAAATGATATAGACATGCTCAGCACCTAATCTTAATGCACATCTAGCGGCATCCATTGCAACGTTACCGCCACCAACAACAGCAACATTCTTTGCATGTTCAATTGGAGTATTGCTATCTTCACGATATGCTTTCATTAAGTTAGTTCTTGTTAAATATTCATTAGCTGAATAAACACCTTTTAAGTTTTCTCCTGGAATTCCCATGAATCTTGGTAAACCAGCACCAGAGCCAATGAAGATTGCTTCAAAGTGATATTCTTTTAATAATTCATCAATTGTAATAACACGGCCAATAACCATGTTAGTTTCAACCTTAACGCCTAAAGCTTTAAGACCATCTACTTCCTTTTGAACAATTGATTTTGGCAATCTGAATTCAGGAATACCATAAACAAGAACACCACCTGCTAAGTGTAAAGCTTCAAAAATTGTAACATCATAACCTTTTTTAGCTAAATCGCCAGCACATGTTAATCCTGATGGGCCTGAACCAATAACAGCGACTTTATGTCCATTTGAAATTGGTTTTACTACTTCACCTGTTGCGTGAGCATTATGATAATCAGCAACAAATCTTTCAAGTCTACCAATAGCGACTGGTTCACTGCCTGGTCTTAATCCTCTAGTACATTTCATTTCACATTGTGTTTCTTGAGGACAAACTCTACCACAAACAGCTGGTAATGAACTTGATTCAGAAATAATTTTATAAGCTTCTTCAAAATTACCTAATGCAACTTGGTGAATAAAGCCAGGAATATTAATATTAACAGGGCAATGAGCAATACATGGTGTATTAGGGCAACCTAAACATCTTTTTGCTTCATCCATTGCCATTTCTTTGGTATAACCTTCAGCAACTTCCTTAAAATTATGAGCTCTTACTTTAGGATCTTGGCTTGGCATTGGATTCTTTTTAGGAGCCATGTTTGGCTTATATTCTTTAAACATTATTTTGCCTCCTTTTTGAAAAGATTACATTTTGCTTCATCATAAGCTTTCTTTTCAAATGCTTTATACATTGTTCCTCTTTGCATTGCTTCATCGAAATCAACTTCATAAGCATTGAAATCAGGGCCATCAACACAAGCAAACTTTGTCTTACCGCCAACAGTTAATCTACAGCAGCCACACATACCAGTTCCATCAATCATAATTGGGTTCATTGAGCAAACACATTCTGGAACATTATATTTTTTACAAGTTAATGTAACAAACTTCATCATAATGACTGGTCCAATACAAATGACTTTATCAAATTTAACACCCTTGGAAAGTAAATTTTCAAGTGGTACACAGACATTTCCTTTATTTCCATTAGAACCATCATCTGTCATCTCATAATATTGATCAGGTTCAGATGCTGCTTTAAATTCATCATGTAAAATGATTAAATCTTTGTTTCTAAAACCTGCTATAGCAGTAACATTTTTTCCAGCTTCATGAAATGCCTTAGCAATAGGATAAGCAATTGCGGTTCCAAGACCACCGCCAATAACACAAACCTTTTCACCAGTTAATTCTGTAGGTCTTCCTAATGGACCAACAAAATCATGTAAGCAATCTCCGACCTCTAATTTATTCAATTTATAAGTTGAAGCTCCTACAATTTGGAAAATAATAGTAACTGTACCTTTTTCTCTATCATAGCCTCCAACAGTAAGAGGTATTCTTTCACCATCCTCATCAACTCTCAAAATAATGAATTGACCAGGTAATGCTTTTTTTGCAACCGCTGGAGCTTCAATTTCAAGAAGTGTTTCAGTAGGATTGAAAACATGTTTTCTAACAATCTTATACATCTTAGTACTCCTTATTAATACGTTTAAATTATAGTCTTTTAGACTATAAAAATAAACTAATTCTAGGTATCGTTTCAAACTAAAAAAATTTTTATAAAATGTTTGTAAAACAATTGCATTGAAATATTAAAAATAATTGCTATTTGTTTAATTTGCCTTCGTATTTTTCTACGTTCAATAGTGATACAGTTCGTGTATCTATATCTTCAAAAAAGTCATTTAAAACCGCAACAACAATTAATTCATGCGTATTATCAACATTTAGAACTCTACCTAAGAAAGTTCCATCATCATCTTTAACATATACTATTTGTCCAACTTTAATTTTTGCATTTTTCTTCATATAAATTACATTTTAAAGATTAAATAATTAATTATCAAAAGATAATAGAAAATAATAAGTGACTACACTAGTATAAACTCCCCGTTAGATTTTATATTTTTAAAGCTTGCAAAATAAAAGCCTATGCTTACGCATAGGCCTATACAAACATCAAATAATATTAGAATTTATAAGGTGTATTGTAGTAACAGCATTTGAAGAGTTCTTCCATATGCTTGTCGTCGATTGGGTTAGGATTTGTTCCTGTACATGCATCAAGGACAGCGTTATGAGCAATTGCTGATAATTTTTCTTTGAATTCTTCTTCTTTAACACCGAATTCTTGCATTGAATGTGGAATTCCAAGTAATGTATTTAATTCGTGAATTCTGTTAATTAATCCTTGTGTTTGAGCATGTGCGTCTTCGCCTTCAATACCAAGTGCTTGAGCAATTTGAGCATATCTCTCTAAAGCACGTTTATTGTTTGCATTGTATTCAATTACGTGTGGGAGATACATAGCATTAGCACATCCGTGTGGAATGTGACCTGTTGAGAATGCAGCACCTGTCTTGTGAGCCATTGAGTGGACAATACCAAGTAAAGCGTTTGAGAATGCCATACCTGCTAAACATTGAGCATAGTGCATTTGTTCTCTTCCTTTACCTTTAGCATCACCATATGAATCAACAAGGTAAGTATTAATCATCTTAATTGCTTTTAATGCTAATGGATCTGTGAAATCTGTTGCCATTGTAGAAACATAAGCTTCAATAGCATGTGTCATAGCATCCATACCTGTATAAGCAACTTGAACTTTTGGTAATCCTCTAACGATATCTGGATCAACGATTGCAACATCTGGTGTGATTTCAAAGTCTGCTAATGGATATTTAATTCCCTTAGCATAATCAGTAATAACTGAGAAAGCAGTAACTTCTGTTGCTGTACCACTTGTTGAAGGAATTGCAACGAATCTTGCTTTTGTTCTTAATTTAGGGAATGAGAATGGTGTGCAAAGTGTTTCAAAAGTTGTATCTGGGTGTTCATAGAAAGCCCACATAGCTTTTGCAGCATCAATTGGGGAACCTCCGCCAATAGCAACGATCCAATCTGGTTGGAATTTTCTCATTGCTTCTGCACCTTTCATAACTGTTTCAATAGATGGATCTGGTTCGACACCTTCAAATGTTTCAACTTTGAGTCCAGCTTCTTTTAAATAACTAATGGTTTTGTCTAAGAAACCGCTAGCTTTCATTGCGTGACCACCACAAACAACGATAGCCTTTTTTCCTTGTAATGTTTTGAGGTCTGCTAATGATCCTGAACCATAGTAGACATCTCTTGGTAATGTAAATCTTGACATAATATCCTCCTGATTTAATTCCGTCAAAAGTATTTTATCAAAATGTTATCTTGATGTTAATACTAAATGGGAAAAAAATACTGAATATTTTATTGATAATTAAATTTTATAGTTTTTAATGGTTTATACTTAGCGCAAACAAAAAGCCACACATTACGTGCGGCAATTAATTGTATTTATTCAAGTCCTAGAGGTTTTGCTTCATATGTGAATAAAGCACAATTAATTTTATATACATCAAATATCTTTTCTTTAACAAAGAATAAAACTACTAAAGCAACAACGCTATTCTTAATATCTGTGTATCCGATACTTGAAAGTAACTTAATAAGATCTTCTTCATTTAGTTTGAGTCCAACACCTATTGCTAAAGCTAAATTTTTAGAAGGAATAAAGAAAGCATCCGTAAACAAATCATTGATAACATGTGGCAATACATTGCTACATTCAATAAGTTGATTTTCACTAATATTTTTATTTTGCATATGCTCTTTTACTAGTTTTACAAAATCGTAATTTAATGATTTTACTGAATCCTTTGACTTTGCATCAAAATTTTCAATAACAAAGTTCTTCAACTCTTCATGTGTTCTATCATCCAATAAATCTGGAAAATTCTTAAAAATAATCATATAGATGACAAAATCCTTATGATCATTTAAAAATTTTTTAAATTCATCTTCAGCAACCTTATAAGCTTCATCTAATGGGTAATTAAATTCTCCACTTAATAATGGAAAAGCAACTGATTTAAATCCATTATCAACACAGATTTGTAAGGAATTTCTATAAGCTTTTCTTAATAGTGGTTCCTCATTATGTTTTCCATTGATATATATAGGTCCAACAGCGTGAATAATCGCTTTACAATTTGTTAAGTTAAACGAAGGTGTCATAACTGCCCCACCAACAGCACATTTTCCAATAGCTTTACATGCTTTTGCAAGTTCGCTATCACCAGCTTTATGAAAAATAGCTCTTCCAACGCCTTCAACCATTTTAAGGTTGACATTACTTGCATTTACAATCGCATCAACATTCGCAGAAACTAAATCCCCTTTTTTTAAATAGAATGGCATAAACTACACCTCCTGCATGCGAACGTTATTATATCAAATTTAAGTCAATTATAAAACTTACAATTAATAATATGTACATGTTAGATAAATGCAACATTTTTACTAAAACTACTAGTTTTTAATACTACATTTTCATAATTTTGTTCTTATGGTATATTTTCAAATGAGGTTTTTATTATGAGAATTTGTGTAGTTACTGATGACAATGCTGGATTCACCAAGCAAGAGATAAAAGATTTAGGCATATATGTAATTAGAATGCCTATTTTAATTAATGGTGAAACTTATTTCGAAAACATTTCTGTTGATGAAAAAACATTCTATGCAGAAATGGCTAATGATGCAGATATTAAAACGAGTCAACCTGCACCAGGCGAAATTATTGAAATGTGGAATAACTTATTAAAGGACTATGATGCAATCATTCATATTCCTATGTCTAGTGGACTTAGTGAAGAATGTAATACAGCAAAAGTTTTAGCTCAAGACTATGTAGGCAAAGTATTTGTTGTTGATAATCATAGAATCAGCGTTACATTAAAATCATCTGTAAGAGATGCTTTAAAACTTATTAATGAAGGAAAAGATCCACAATACATTAAAGATTACTTAGAGAAAGATTCATTTAATTCCACTATTTACATTATGGTTGATACTCTTAAGTATCTTAAAAAAGGAGGAAGAATTACTCCTGCAGCAGCTTTAATTGGTGGAGCATTACATTTAAAACCAGTTTTAACAATTTTAGGTGAAAAGTTAGATGCTTTCAAAAAAGCTATAGGTACGAAGAAAGCTAAATTAATAATGATTGAAGCAATCAAAAATGATTTAGTAACTAGATTTAAAGATTATGATAGAGCTAACCTAACATTCGGGATGGCATATACATATGATTATGATGATGCTACATTATTTAAAAAAGAATTTGCCAATGCTTTAGGTATTAAAGAAGAACAAATTGAAATGGATCCATTATCATTAAGTGTTGCTACACATATTGGTCCTGGCTCATTAGCAGTTACTGTTTCTAATCATATTAAATAAAAAGTAAATAATTAGTTATTTATTAGTAATTAATTAGTTATAAATTAGTAGTTTTTAATATAATTCTCAAATGCGTAGACGATTCCATGATTATCTACGCTTTTTGTTATAAACTTAGCATTGCTCTTACATTCATTTATAGCATTGCCCATGGCTATACCATTAAAATTCTTTATCATCTCAATGTCATTACCAGAATCGCCAAAAGTATAAATATCATTTTTATCTAAAGAAAGATATTTTTCTAAGAAAGCTACTCCTTCACTTTTATCAGCATTTTTACTAATGAATTCAATATAAATAGGGCTTGAACGAACTATCTTATATGAATCTTTTTCGTTAGCAGTAATAAAATTATCAATCTCAATAGAAAACTCTTTAGTTGTAGCAATCATGAATTTTAATATAGAATAATTATCTTCATAATTAACTTTTTTTAAATCAATTAAAGGGAAACCACTATTACATTCACTCTCACTTTTAATAAACTTGTCATACTTTAAATATCCCAGTCCATCAGAAGTATAAACATATATATTAGTGTGATCATGATTATAGATATTTTCATGATTTTTTATAAATTCATAGTAGTCTTTTAATTTTAAAGTATCTTGAAATAATACTTTGCCATTAATGTCTCTTACCTCTGCTCCATTAGCACAAATACAATACTTTTTACCATCATGAAGTAAATTAAAATATTGAAGAATTCCGATATATGGTCTTCCGCTAGCTATTGCTATTACATCCCCATTATCAAGTACTTTATTTAATAAATTAATAACATCTTCTTTTAATTCAAGATCTCTACCAACTAAGGTTCCATCTACATCAAATACATATAATCTCATAGCCACGATTATAGTAAAAAGGCATTTTTCAATCAAGTTTTTGCTTTTAAAGACAATGTTAAATTTTATTAAAAGAAACTTTAAATATATGTATAATGTAATTCATGTCAGATAGAGGAATGAAAAAATGGCTACCATTTTCTAGTCTTGTGGAACAAAGCACTTATCTCGATAAGATGATATATGAAAAATATAAAGTTGATAAGCCAAGAGTCAGTACTGAACAAGCTAGAAAAATCAATCGTATTTTAAAAGAATACGATGGCTCTTCTTTAACAATGAAAATATATGTTGATGGATATTTATATACATATAATGGAAAAATAGAAAAAATAGATGTCTCCAAAAAACTGATTTTTTTGCAAGACATCTATATTCCAATTAAAAATATTATTGATATTGATGATCCTAATCCATTTAGTGATGTACTTTAAATCATCTACGTTTTAAGTAAAGTGGGAAAGCAAAGTATAGACATCCCATCATGATAACCTCTACTCCACTTAATAAATTAGATATTGTAGATAAAATTGTAGCAGTATTTACTACTGAATTTAAAATACCTTGAATACCCATAGTTACATACAATCCACCAATAACACAACTAATAACTAATATTATTGCACCAATAATAGTTAACCATGTAATATTACGTTTTCCTATGCCTTTATTATTTCTTGCTAAGAAAACAAAATAGAAAATACCTAAAATAGCAGCTGATAATAATGTTGAAGCTAATGCTGCAACAACACCATTTATAAGCATATTAAACAAAAATGTTTGTGCAGCTGGAAGAATATAATCAAAAATTGTAATAATGAGTAAGCAGTAATTTACAAGTCCTAAATTATTAGTTTGTTTAGCTGTAATAAAACTTTTTGTAAGATACAAATAGAAAATACAATTTATTATTGTGATTATTAATTCATATATTGCATCACCCATTGCAGCTCCGCTCGCTGCAAAACTACCTAAATCAATTAAATTTATAATAACTGCGAGCCCACAAGCAATTGAACCAAAAGTAGCTACATGAAAATTGCTAAAAAATCTTTTTATTTTGAAAATAAGATTTTTCATTTAACTTCTCCTTTCTTGATTAAAAATTCTACCATATATTTCCATTTTCTATTTAATTTATATTTCTTATGTACAGGATCTAACCATGAGTTATCTCCACCACACCCTCTTACTTCACTACAAATATCAACATAAGTATATTTTGCTTTTGGTAATTCATCAGTATGGGTTGCATTATCAATTTCAAATGAACTATATGGTAAGCATTTGAAGTTAAAAGAACGACCTAATGAAACAAAACTTAAAGGCACGTTATTTTTACCATATATTGTTAAGTATTTACTAAAAGTATGATTACCACATTCTTGAGGATAAATATAATCTACCATCTCATCTTTTGGATTTGATTTATAAACACCAACTTTAGTGCCTAAATATCTATCAGGATAAGAATCATCCTTACCTAATCCATAATAATTAAATTCTTTAATTAAATAAGGTACTTTAAATGTTAACCCAAATTGATTAAATTCAGCATCAAAGAGATGTTTAGTATAAGTTGCTTTTACTTTAATATCACCAGAATTGAAAACCTCATAAGAAATTGACATATTTCTAATTCTAGGTAAATCAAAAATATGATATTTATAAGTAATTGTAATTGACTTACCATCATATTTTGATACCTTAATAGACGATTTTAATGGTAAGAAAGCTTGCGTTTTTGAATACCCAATATATCTAGAACTCAATAGTTTATAAATATTAGTTTCGTTAGCACTTATAGGTCTAAAAAATGTGAACATTGGATAATCTTTAATAAATTCAGTTCCTCTAATATTTAAAGACACAAGACCACCATTATAATTATTAAAACCATTAAATAGGTAAGAAAAATCATCACCAATTATTCCTAAATTATAATTTGTTTGCACTATTTTTAGTTTTTTATCAGAGTTTGTTACGTTAGTTAAATAACTGTCTGAATAATTATAATTACTAAGGAAATCAAAGTAGCCAACTTCAGTATCTTTTAAGCAATATGAAGTATCTTCTTTATGAAAATATGAAATTCTAAATGTTATTTGCTTTTTATCATCAAATGATAATGTATTAGTATCAAAATCATAAAAGCCTGAAGGCACAATAAGTAAATCAAACTTTTGCTCAGCAACTATATTTCCATTTTCTAAAGTAAATATTTTAAAATAATAGTTAGATGTATCAATAAATAAATTATTATTTTTAATCCTGATAAAATTATCCATTTTTTCAAATGTTAAATCTTGATAAAAATATTTAGCAACATTCAACTTTGGTGTTGGCTTTCTATTTGAAAATAGTAATCCATTAGCAACAAAGGCACCATCATTAGGTCTATCATCATAATCCCCACCATAGTTATAGGTGTTATTTATTTCATCGTATATTCCTTGATCAACATAGTCCCAAATGAATCCACCTTGAAATGACTTAAACTCATCTAATAGATGCATATATTCATCAAAGTTTCCGCACGAATTACCCATAGCGTGTTCGTACTCGCAAAGTATAAATGGCTTTACACCATCTTTCATTTTCTTAAAATGTTTTCTTATTGCACTTGGAGTACTATACATTTCACTAGTTACATCACTGATATGAAGATATTTTTTATCTTGGAAACAACCTTCATAATGTACTAATCTTGTATTATCAATTTTTTTAAAGAATTCATAACACTTCTCTAAAACTTTTCCACCATAAGATTCATTTCCTAAACTCCAAAAAATAATTGATGTATGGTTCTTATCTCTTTCATACATACTTTTAGCTTTATTTAAAATAAAGTCTAAAAATTCATCATGGTTTCCAGGAAGAACATTCTTATATTTAACCTTATGGAAAGGGTCTATCATTAACCATGTTCCATGAGTTTCAATAGGTGCTTCATCAATAACATATAAACCATATTTATCGCACAATTCATATAAATAAGAATTATTAGGATAGTGTGAAGTTCTAATAGCATTAAAATTATTTGCCTTTAATAATTTAATATCATTCTCAATTAGTTCTTTAGTAAGTACTCTACCAGAAGTGGCATTAAATTCATGTCTATTGACACCTTTAATGATTAATCTTTTTCCATTAAAAAGCATTACTCCATCAACAATTTTAAAGTTTCTAAAACCAAATAAAGTACTTGTATATTCAATTTCTTTATCATTTTTAACAATTGAAAATTCGAGTCTATAAAGATTTGGTTTTTCTGCGCTCCAAGGTAAAACATTTTCTAAATTTTCATTAATTAAAACTTCTCCATTAGTTAACGAGATTTCTTTAGAGAAAATTATTTCATTATTTAATGATAATCTATATAAAAGTTTAGAAAATGAAATGTTTCCTTCAATTTTTACTTTTACATTTAATATTCCTGTTTTATAGTCATCAGCTAATACGCTCTTATTATCAATATCAAATATATGAGTATATGGATTAATAACTAATTTAACATCTCTAAATATTCCACTAAATCTCCACATATCTTGGTCTAAAAACCAACTGCCTTTAGAATATTTAAAAACCATTAAGGCGATTCTATTAACTCCTCGCTTTAAATAATTAGTAATATCAAATTCTGTATTTACAAAATTCTTTTCACTATATCCAACAAACTCACCATTAACAAAAGCATATAAAGCTGTTTCAAAACCTTCTATTCTTAGAATTATTTTATTTGAGATTCCTTCAGTAAATTCAATATCTTTAAAATAAATTCCAAAAGGATTATTTATTGGTGCATGGCCAATTTTGACTTCTTCTTTCCCATCCCATGGATATTGAGTATTTACATATTGAGGATTTAGATAATTTCCAAATTCAAAATGTTTTGGAACTATAAAATCATCTAATGTTTCAATATTAAAATTCGGATTTAAATAATTAAAAACTTCTTGTGAAAATCTATTTAAAAAAATAAATTTCCAATTACCATTTAATAAAACTTCGTTGCTTTTTCCATTAATAAATATCTTATGATCTGAATGATCATTAACTGTGTTAATAGAATTTATTGATGGATTATCTACATAACTTAAATCTATTGCATTCATATTAAAATATTTTATCGCGAACCTGCTGGTTTTTCATTTGTTTTTTTTCAAATATTGTCTTTTCTAAATAGTTAACTGCTTTAAGTATAAATAACATTGTAGTTCCTTCATTTAAAGGAGCGCTTATATTTAAGCCTACTCGTAAATAAAATTCGCCTTTATAAATGGTATTTGTCAGTGAATTAAAATAATATAAATCAGGATCCAAACCATATAATTTGATGTATCTAGCATAAGTAGGTTCTCGTCTAAAATTGAAGTGAAACACCAATGCTTCTCTTTTATTTTTACTAACAACCATCCAAGAAGCATAGTTTCCTTCAATAGGTGATTTTAAAGCATAATAATCCCCTAATGTTACAACATGGTGCCACTCTTTTATCAACTTATTAATCTCAATAATTTTATCTTTATCTTCTTTAGATAATTTAAGAGGGTCTAATTCATAGCCAAAAGTTCCAAAGGCTGAAATTATCGCCTTGTCTTGATAAGTTAAATATGGTCTAGCACTAACATGTGCTCCTATTGTAGACAATGGGTAAAAGAAATTTGTTGAATATTGAATTTCAACTCTAGCAGTAGGATCAGTTTCATCACTACCCCAAATTTGTGGAGAATAATAAAGCATGCCTAAATCAAATCTTCCTCCTCCACTAGCACAAGTTTCTAATAATACATTAGGAAATTCATTAACAAAATTTTCTAATAATTTATAACTACCTAAAATAAATCTATGGTATATTTCACCTTCTTTATCTTTTCCTAAATATAAAGAACCTATTTCAGAAAGATATCTATTAAAATCCCACTTGCAGTAATCAATCTTATAGTTTCTAAAAATCTTAGAAATAGACTCATATATAAAGTCAACTACTTTAGGATTTGTTAAGTCTAAAGGCAATTGATGTCTAAATAAAGTTGGTTTTATATTTCGATTATATAAAGCAAATTCAGGATGATTTCTAAATAAAGCAGAATCAGGTGATATCATTTCTGGCTCAACCCATATTCCAAATTTCATTTTATTAGAATGAGCATAATCTATAACCTTTTTAAGATCTATTTTTTCTAAATTTATATTCCAATCACCTAAAGAAGTTTTATCATCACTTCTTTTTCCAAACCATCCATCGTCAAGAACAACAAGTTCAATACCTAATTTTTTTGCTTCTTCAATTAATGAGATTATTTTATTTGTATCAAAATCAAAATAATAAGCTTCCCATGAATTAATT
Organism: uncultured Bacilli bacterium; assembly: GCA_944368945.1. Lineage (GTDB taxonomy): Bacteria > Bacillota_I > Bacilli_A > RFN20 > CAG-826 > Onthovivens. Next base: position 15,407 of record CALVXH010000012.1, on the reverse strand, counting down.
AATATAGGTCTTTCTTTTAATGCAAATGTTTTAGGCAAAATATAATTTCTTACAAAATCATGCATGTGATGTGTTGCACCATTTATGCCTTGAGAGCTAAATGACATTACACATTCAGGAGCTGTAAAAGATGTATTATGCGGCATAGCAAAATAAAAATTCTCATCATTAATGCCACATATTAATCTAGTTTGACCAAGTTCATCTTGGCCTACTTCAAAAGAAAAATTCCCACTATATATTAAGCTAAAGATATATGCACTTCCATTAAATAAATTAGTATCTTTCTCTTTTATGATAATCGATGAATTATGGTAAAAACCTCGTGCTCCATGATTATCACTTATAACAATTTTATTATGGTTAATTCTAGTTTCTTCTAGTTGCCTATCTTTACTCCAAGTTCCATAGGTTGATATTAAGTTATAATTTCCATAAGGGAAATCAACCTGCATTGATGATAATTTTAATAAATTTATCGAACTGCCAGTTTTATTAATAATTTTTGAATTTCTAATTAAAATATTTAAATCATCAAAAATAGAATAATATAACTCAAGATAAACTTCACTTCTTACATCTTTTAAAGTAATTATTAGCGTCTCAACATTTTTAGCATTTTCAATTCTTGCATGTGGCAATCCTTTAATAGGTTTTTTGCCATAAACAATTTCATGTTTAACATATCTAAAATCAGTCAATAAAGAATTATCGCTATTTTTAATAATAGCAAAGTTGCCTCTTTTATCTGCTGTATTAAATCCACTGCATTCAAAGTTTGATGCTTGTAATGAAAAATAATAAGACTCATCACATATTTCTTTATCATTGTCTAAATAAGCATATCGTTCTGAATATCTTTCTGTTAATCTTTCAACATCTAAATCGCTTAAATACTCACCAGAATATAAATGAATTAAATATCCAAGTTTATTTATATAAAAATAATAAGAAAATTCTTTATTATATAAGCTGAATAATTTTCTTTTTTCATCGAATTTAATCATTACATTACCTCAAAAATTCCTGCAAAATAAGGATTTAATTTATTTAAATCTTTGTTTTCTACATTTGATAAAATTAATCTTAATTTCAATGGAATATTAAATTTAATTGTTTTCTTGGAGAAATTTAAAACAATTAAATAAATTCTGTTTTCATAGATTCTATAAAAATAATTTAAATTGTTAGAAAGATATCCTCTTTTAAATTCACCTTTTTTTAATACTTCATCATCATTTCTAAAATGAATTAATTTAATATAGAAATTTAATATAGAATCCTCATCCTTCTCTTCGTTTTTTACATTAATAGTTTTATAATCATCATTTACTTTTAACCAGGTTTCTTTGCCTTCATTAAAACCACCATTAATAGAATCATCCCATTGCATTGGCGCACGTGCATTATCTCTATTTATGGTTTCATTTACTAACTTCCGCACTTTTTTATCACTTAAGTGTAACAATTTTTTAACTGTTTTAAATGCCATTTTAGCCGCTACATCTTTACATTCTTCGTAACTTATTTCTTTATAATCTAAAGTACCAATCTCTTCTCCTTGATATATTACTGGTGTTCCTTTTAAAGTTAATAAAAGTAAGGCTAAAAGTTTTCCACTTTCTTTATAATAATCTTTTGCATCACCATATCTAGATATACTTCTAAGCTGATCATGATTTTCTAAATAATTCGCAATATAAGGAACATTTTCTTGCCAATTAAATAAAGCTTTCATTAATTTTTTTGCATTAAATTTTCTTTTAAATATTGGTAAAAGTTTTGATTTATCTGCAAAAATGTGGTCGAATTCAAAAAACATATCCAAACAACGCTCATTAATTAAGCGGTTTGCAATCTTTGGAGTAATTGCTCCAGTCTCTCCAACTAAAAAGGTATCATAATGATCTAAAACATCATTTCTAAATCTTTTTAAAATTGTAAACATGCCTTCTTGATTTTGATAATATTTTGTTCCTTTATTATACAGTTTTAAAAAATTATCATTTCTTAAGGATGTTTTATAAATGTTATTAATGACATCACATCTAAATCCATAAACACCTTTATCAAGCCAATACTTAATGATTTTTTCAACTTCTTTAATCACTTCTTCATTATGATAATTTAAATCAACTTGCGTATCACAAAATAGACATAGATAATATTCATCTGAATTTGGAACTTTTTTCCAAGCACTACCAGTAAAAGCACTATCCCAATTATTAGGTGCTTTATTCTTTTTCCCTTTTTCAAAATAATAATATCTTTTATATTTTTCATTGCCATTAATTGCTTCAATAAACCATTTCGATTTAGTTGAAGTATGATTAATCACTAAATCCATGACTATTAATATGTCTCTTTTTTTAGCTTCTAAAATTAAATTATCAAAGTCATTCATGTCACCGAATAACTTATTTATATTATAATAATCGCTAATATCATAACCCATGTCATCCATAGGCGATTCATAAATTGGTGACAACCAAATAATCCCAATTCCGAGTTTCTTTAAATAATCAAGTTTAGAAATAATTCCTTTTAAATCACCCCGTCCATCATTATTAGAATCTTTAAAAGACGATGGATAAATTTGGTAAATTACTCTTTCTTTAAATGCTTGTGCCATTTTTATTATTTCTCTCTTTTATTTTTTCAACCATCATTGCGTGGTTTTCTTCGTTAATTTTATATGTAAATTTAGTAACTAAAAAACAGGCTAATATTAATAACATTGGTACAATAGTAAAACCAATTTGATAAACTACTCTTTTCCATAATTCAACATTATTAGCACCAGTAATTTGATCAGCAAGTTCGCCTACATATTGTCCAACTTGTGCCGCTTTATCACCAAAAATTTTAATTGCATCAGCTTCATATCCACTTATTGTATTAGATAAAGCTAATAATCCACCAGCAAGTAATGCTCCATATAATACAAGTTGTTGAATTGAACTTCCCAATTTTGCCGTAAAGGCTCTCAAAGAAAATACTGCAGATTCTCTTCTTTCATTAAACTTATATTCATTATATTCAATAGAATCTTGAATATTTATATAAAGAATTAAAGAAATAATTGTCTGGCAGAAAAATACAATAAATCCAAATAAGCACATTAAAGGATAAAATACATATGGATCTAAAAATACATAAACAAATAAAGCAATATAGCAAATAACTGCTATCCATGAAGTTATTGTGAATATCTTCATTCTATGAATTTTAAATTTATTTATTAAAATTGGATATACTGCTTGTCCTAAAAGTGTTGCAACTGCGAAAATTACTGTAAATATAAATTGGTATGACCCAGCAGCCGAGTAGCCAAAATTAAAATAAAAATAGTTTAACCCTAAAGATACTAAAATTGATGAGCCAGTATAATATAAGAGAATACTAATTATTGAACTTCTTACTTGGTCGTTTTTTCCTAAAACAGTGAAAATTTCTTTAAATTTCATTTTTTCACTATCTAAAGTATTAACTTCACTTTCTTTTTTCTCTTTCATAAAAATAACTAATATTAATTGAGAAACTACATAAAGAATTGAAGCAATCAACGCAAAATATTTATAAGAAATTGTATAGCCAAAACTGCTAGATAATAATGGCACTATTCCTCCTGCAGCAAAGCTTCCAATTGAAACAAATACAGATAATAATGTTGTTAAGTTCGCTCTTACCTTTTCTTTATTTGATAAAGATGGGAGCACGCTCCAAAATGAAATATCATTAATTGTATATGTAAAATCCCATAAAAAATAAAAGATAGCAAAGCATGCAACATAAGTCCACCCATGAACTGGTAGCCAAAACATTAAAATTGTTATTATGCTACTAAGTATTGCTCCAAGGCCAATCCAAGGACGATATTTTCCAAATTTTCTAAACTTACTCTTTTCTATTAAGTATCCCATGATAGGATCATTAAATCCATCCCATATTCTCAATATGATAATTATAACTGTTATTGTAGAATACATGGCTACATAGTTTTCATCTTGCCCAATGCCACAATATTGAGCAAACATTAATAAAAACATTGAGACAAATTGATAAACTAAATCACGAAACATTCCACTAGAGCAATAAAGCCATTTAGTGGTTTTTGGCACATTATCGCCTTCAAAAGTACGATTGATATTCATAATATACTCCTGTTAAATAATTTAATTTAATTATATATCTATTACATACCTTTTTGCACATTTAAATAATTTAATACAATTAATCTTTTATAATTTTATCCATTTTAATATCTGTTAACCCTGCAATTATCGTATCTTTTTTAAAAAATAGCTCTTTAAAAGTTACACCAATTTTATAACCTTTTGTATTTATTAAATATCTATCATAATAACCTCTTCCATATCCTAATCGATTATATGATTCATCAAAGCATAGACCTGGAATTATAAAGAGTTCAATTAAAGATTTATCAATAACATTATTTTGATTATATTTTGGTTCATAAATATTGAAACTACCTATTTCTAATTCGCTAAAGGATGATATTTTTATAAAACACATTTCTTTATCGTTAATAACTCGAGGTAAGCAAACGACTTTATTTTCTTTTATTGCAACATCAATTAATTGCTTAATATCAACTTCATCTTTTAATGGATAATATAATCCGATTATATGTGCATTATTAAAATATTTTTCGTTTAATATTTTATTTACTATTATATTAGACTTTACTACTTTATTTTCTAAATCTCTTCTAATTATTAAAGATTTATTTCTTAATTTACTTTTATCCATGCAAAAATTATAAACTATTATTTATCTCATTTAAAAAAATTAAACCGTTGAAAGTGCCTGTTAGGTTTTATAACACCTTTTATATTTTTAATGACCTTATTAATAAAAGACATAAAAAGGCCACAACCAAAGTTGTGACCTTTCAAAATTAGCAAATTATAAATTACTTTGTGAATCTATATTTTTTGAATGCGTGTAAGCCTTCAAATACAGCTTCATCACCTAATTCATCTTCAATTCTTAATAATTGATTGTACTTTGCCATTCTATCTGTTCTTGAAGCAGAACCTGTTTTAATTTGTCCAGCATTGACAGCAACACTTAAATCAGCAATTGTTGTATCTTCTGTTTCACCTGATCTATGGCTGACCATACATGTATAGCCGTTTGTTTGAGCCATTCTAATTGTATTAAGAGTTTCTGTTAAAGTACCGATTTGGTTAACTTTAATTAAGATTGAATTAGCAACTCCTGAAGTAATACCTTTCTTTAAGAAATCAATGTTTGTAACGAATAAATCATCACCAACTAATTGAATCTTGTCGCCTAATTCAGCTGTAAGTTTCTTCCAACCTTCCCAATCGTTTTCTGCTAAGCCATCTTCGATTGTGATAATAGGATATTTAGCGACCATTTCTTTGAACCAAGCGATCATTTCATCAGCTGTCTTAGTTCCTTGACCACTCTTCTTTAATTCATAAACTTTCTTTTCTGCATCATAGAATTCACTTGAAGCAACATCCATTCCTAAGAAAATTTGTTTTCCTGGAACATAACCTGCTTTTGTGATTGCTTCCATAATAAGTTCTAATGGCTCTGTATTTCCGTGTTTACAGCTTGGTGCAAATCCACCTTCATCACCAACACCAGTTTCATATCCTTTTTCTTTTAAGACTGATTTTAAAGCATGGAATGTTTCAACACCAGCTCTTAAAGCTTCATGGAATGTTTCAAATCCTGCAGGGATAATGAAGAATTCTTGGAAATCAACTGTTGAATCTGCGTGAGCACCACCATTGACAACGTTCATCATAGGTGTAGGTAAAACTTTTGCGTTAACTCCACCAAGATATTTATAAAGTGGCATACCATATGATTCAGCTGCTGCTCTAGCACAAGCTAATGAAACACCTAAAATAGCGTTAGCACCTAAATTCTTTTTGAATGGAGTACCATCAAGTTTTAACATTGCGTTATCGATACCGACTTGGTCATCAGCATACATGCCAATGATTTCAGGAGCGATTTTATTGTTGACATTATCAACAGCTTTTAAAACTCCTTTTCCACCATATCTCTTTTTGTCTCCGTCTCTTAATTCAAGAGCTTCGTTTTCACCAGTTGAAGCACCGCTTGGTACAATTGCTCTACCAACAGTTCCATCATCTAATGTAACTTCTACTTCAACAGTAGGGTTTCCACGAGAATCTAATACTTCACGTGCGTAAACATCAATAATTTCTAACATTTTAAAAATCTCCTTTAAAGACGTTAATATTATATATTAATTCAAAGTCTCATTAAAGTTTTTTAAGTCGATTATTTCTTGTAGTTATTTAAAATATCATTTATATAACACAGATGATACTAATTTGCTATAAATTAGTATTTAATCTTTTTCTAACTAAAAAATTATACTCAGGTTCATTAGAAAGATATCTTATAGATTTAAAACCTAGGTTGTTTAAAATTAAAATATTTTTTGCACTAGTTGTACCTTCCAAATACTTTATGTCATAATCAGAAGCAACTTCTTCACATTTATTTATTAAATCAGGTAAATTCTTAAATTCCTTATCTGTTGTGCTTAAATAAGAAATTATTCCTTCTTTATTTACAGCTATTATTCCGTTTAATGTCTTATTATCATTTATATCTAAGAACATAAAAGAGTCACTTTTTAATTTCTTATTACCTTGTGTAAAAATTTTAAATTCTGACGATAAAACAAAACCTTTGTCTTTAATTAAAACAACACCAGAATTTCCATACTTAAAAAGTTCTTCTTTATAATCATCACTATATTCAATTATTCTATTCATATCAGTCTAAATTAATATATACAGGGGAATAAGTTTTTTTGATTTCTCTATCATTAAATTCTTTTAAATAAATAGGTTCATATTTTCTATATGTAATGATTGTATTACTTATTAATCTAATCCCAGTAAAACAAAGAACATTTAATAAAAATGACCCAAATAGCAAATCATAATTTTTGAAATATTCCCAAAAAGATCTTGTATACTCCATATTTAAAAGCTTAACTATATCTTGGTGGAAGAAATCTCCAAGCATTAATAAAGCACTAAGCAAAACACTTAAAAGCGTTAAAACAAATAAAATAATAAGCAAAAAGCGTACAAATCTTTTAAATCTAAATGTTTTTCTTTTTGGAACAAAAGTTTTAAGAGTTAAATTAGAATCAAGATTTTCATTAGCGCCTCTATACGCTTTAAAAGGATCAATGTAAATATCAATTGGTTTTGTCGAGCATAAAATTCTTTCTCTAGTGTCATTTACATTTACAACATAACTATTTGTGTTATCTAAATATAAATTTTTTGCCTTAATGTTTTTTATTTTTTTAATTAATGAATGATGTAAACAAATCATAATAGTAAAAACAACTATGAACAAAGCTATCATTACACACAAAACAACTAAATTTTCTATTGTAAAAATCTTCATATTTCAATTATAAACTATTTTATTATTTTCTACATAAAGAAATTAGTTAATATAAGAAAAACCAGCGAAATTATTCGCTGGTTTATTGAATCAAATTTTTATTATTTAATATTTAAAATTTTCTTTAAAGATGCATATGCTTCATCACATCTAGTTCCGGCAACATCTAAAGATGCATCAACCATTTCAACATAGAATTTGCATTTTGGTTCCGTTCCACTAGGTCTTACTGAGATGTTGCTACCATCTTCAAAAATGAATTTAATTAAATCTCCAATTGGTAAGTTAGGAATATTTTCGACTTTTCCTGTATCTAAATCTTTTCTTGTTAATTTAAAATAGTCTTCAACATATTTAACTTTATTTCCATTAAGTTCAGTAATAGGATTTTCTTCAAGCTCTTCCATGATTTTCTTCATTTCTTCTTGTCCTTCAGAACCCTTGAAATAGATGTTATATAGTTTTGACTTATAATTGCCATAAGTTTTTCCTAAATTTTTATATGCTTCATCTAATGTAATTCCTTTTAATTTGTAGAATAAAGCCATTTCGCAGTAAAGAAGAATAGCTTGAATACCATCTTTATCTCTAACAAAATCTTTTATTAAGCATCCATAGCTTTCTTCATATCCAAATAAAAATTTTGGCCCACCATTAACTTCATAGTAGTGAATTCTATCACCAATGTATTTAAAACCAGTTAAAAATGATTCAATTTTGACATTGTAATGTTTACAAATTGCTTGTCCTAAAGAGGAGGAGACAACTGTGTTATATACTACAGAATCATCCAAATTAATACCCTTTTTAAGCTTTTCGGAGATAATATAGTCAAGTAAAATGGCAGCACTTTCATTACCAGTTAATAAAACATATTCCCCAGCTTTATTTTTACATGCTAATCCCACTCTATCTCCATCAGGGTCTGTCATACAAATTAAATCAGCATCTATCTTTTTAGCCAATTTAATTGGTTCAATGTAAGAATCCTTGTTTTCTGGATTTGGTGATAATGTACCACTAAATGCAGGGTCTGGATTACATTGTGATAATACAGGGTGAACATCATAACCACAATCTTTAAAAACTCTCATTGCGTTAACATAACTTGTTCCATGATTTGGGGTATAAACAATTTTAAAATGTGATTTATCTAAATCAGGATTGATTTGAACTCCTTTACAAAGTTCAACATATGTATCGTCAACATCTTTTCCTAAAACTATATTTGTTCCTTTAGTTTTTCCTTCAGGAACTTCCAAAGTTAATTCATCGCCCAAAGTTCCAATAATATCAATCAAGTCTTTAATTTTTGAAGGGACTAATTGGCATCCTTCTTCATCATAAACTTTAAATCCATTATCTTCTTTAGGATTATGACTTGCTGTAATCATAATACCACCACTGCATTTTTTATATCTTACAGCATAAGATAATTCTGGTGTTGGTCTTAACGAATCGAAAATATATGTATTAATTCCCATTTTATTTAAGATGTCTGCACATTCAAGTGTGAACTCTCTACTCATAAATCTATTATCATGACTAATTGCACAACTTTGTGGTGCAGCATAATGCTTTAATAAATATAATCCAAAACCTACACATGCTTTTTTAATTGTGTAAATGTTCATTCTATTGGTTCCAGGTCCCAAAATACCTCTCATACCTGCTGTTCCAAATTGAATATTCTTAAAAAAAGCATCATCGATTTCGTTATCACTCATCTTCTTTAATGACGCTTTGTCTTCATCGCTTATAACGGAAGAATTTAACCATCTATTATAGTTTTCTAATGTTAACTTATCCATAATTTGCTCCTTATAATTTATTGATTAAATTATATAAAAATACACTTTCAATATATATAAAAAATTTAACTTTCGTTAAAAATCATTTTATGATAATTTATCAAGATTTAAATTTAATTTCTTTAAAATATCGACGTCTTTAGAAAATAAGTCCGCAATAAAACACTTATTTGAAAGATACTTTAGTCTTCCTGGCACATCATCAAATACAACTTTATAAGCATGCAAAAATTGATAATGATAATTAAATCTTTCATCAAAAAGTTTGTTTTCAGCAAAATTTCCGTATTTTTGATCACCCAAAATTGGATGATTAATGTATTTAAAATGAACTCTAAGTTGGTGTGTCCTTCCTGTAATTAAGTTCGCTTCAACTAGAGAATATTTATTATTATGTGAAATTAATTCATATTCAGTTATAGCTTTCTTAGCGCCTCTATCAGCACTCGAAACCTTAACAAAACCAGTTGAAGAATCTTTTAATAATGGAGCCTCTATTTTTCCATTTTTATCTATAATTCCATCTAATAATGCAATATATGATTTATGAATATTTTCGTGAGTTTTAAATAAATCCATTAATATTTGACTAGATTCTAGATTCTTAGCATATATTACTAATCCACTTGTATTTCTATCTAATCGATGACATGGAGCAGGTGTAAAACCTTCTCCATTAGGATTATACTCATTATTTTTATATAAATAAGAGAGAACCATATTTGATAAAGTTATTCTTTTTTCTGTCTCATCACCATGTATTAATAGTCCTTTTGGCTTATTAACAATTAATATATTTTCATCTTCATATATTATCTTAAAAGTAATCTTTAAATCTTCAACACTTTTTGGCTTATTAAATTCACTTAATTGTTCATCAGTAACAAAAATTCTTAATATATCACCGTTTTGCAATATATAATTTTCTTTTACCCAATGACCATTAATCTTTACATCTTTTTTTCTAAACAATTTATAAATAAAACTAAGTGGCGCTTCATTTAAATATTTTCTAACAAATTTATCTACTCTTTGATTATATGTTTTTTCAGTTATTTTTATTTCTTTCATAATTAAATCTATATATTGTTAAATTGACTCTATAACCTACTACTTTAATTCCTTCTTTTTCAAGAAGCTCCTTTTGCCTATCTTTTCCACCAAAAGCATAATTATTTGATAATTCTCCTTTGTTATTAACAACTTTATAGCAAGGATAAATTTCAAAATTTTTATTCTTATGTAAAGCATTTCCTACAGCTCTATAAGTTCTAGGTTTTCCTATAAAACAAGCTATGTCTTTGTAGGTAACAACTTTACCTTTTGGTATAATTAAAAGAGAATTTAATACATCATCAATTAACATATTTTGATTATATCATAACTTAAAAAGTTAATGACATATCCATCTTTTTTTGTTAATATACAATGGCACGGAGAAATACCCAAGTGGCTGAAGGGGTGGGCTTGGAAAGCTCATAGTCCTGTAACAGGGAGCGGGGGTTCAAATCCCCCTTTCTCCGCCAATTAAAAAAATAAAGGGAGACAAAGAATCTCCCTTTTAAATTGAAAAGCTACCGGTCGCGGTAACCTATTTTTTATTTTGTTTCACTTGCACTTGTTGTGCCAGTAAAATCAACAACAACCCCTTGATTCTTAGCCTCTTCCATAGCCTTAAGTCTTTGTTCACGTCTAGCCTCTTTTTCTTTTTCACGATCTTCATTTCTACTTGATGAAGAAAGAGCTAAAGCGTAAATAAAAGTCCCAAGAATAAATGTAATGACTCCGAACCATTTAAAATCAATTCCACCCAAAGTACTTTTCATGCCATTATTAGCACTCGCAAAAATATTATATCCTAAATCAGCATAGTCGCTAATTAAGCCGAGTACTAAAAAAACCAAAGCATTTAAACTAATTAAAATACCGATTATAAGCCAAGCAAGTTCTTTGCCAGTAAAGGTTTTAACTTTTTGACTTTTATTACTAAATTCTTTTGGTGTTTTAACTTTTGTCATTTTAAATCCTTAATTAAGCAGCTTTCTTTTCTTCTGTGGCATTTGCTCCGTTTTGAGCAGCTTCTCTTGCTTTTTTATTGTCTTCAACTAATTCTTGTAATAAAGGTTGATAAATCTTCTTCCAGGCATCTTCACTATCTTGAACGAAGTCACGAATCTTAATGTTTGCATCATTGAAAACATCTGGGAAATTCTTTCCTGCTGGAAGTTCTCTCTTACCATTCATCATTTCAACTGAATTAAATACAGCATCTAATGCATCAGTATATAAATGATCTTTTGCAGTTGCATTTTGTCTAACTGTTGCTAAACATTTAACTAATGTATTTAAATCATTTTGAATAAAGTTAGATTGTGGAGTTGGTTCACCTTTTGACTCTCTCATGACTTTGTTGAATTCTTCAAATTGACGATCAAGTTCACCATTTAAAGTCATTAAAGCAACTGCTCTATAGAATCTTTCATCAGCATTTGTTAAAGTGACAATTCTTTCATCAAGTTGATTATTTTGACGTGCATAGTTTACATGTAACTTAATGATTGAATTTAATTCTTCGTGTAGAGGAATAACTGATTCAAAAATTCTTACACTTTGAGCATGATCAACTCTTAAGCCATCTGCTGTCTTTTTAATCACAGTTGATGTGTCACTATAAAAATCATTACCAAATGTTTCTAATTTCTTTCTTAATTCTTCACCTTTTTCACCATTTTGATCTAAGAATACTTTTAATGGTGTTTGAAGTTTGATTTCGTTTACAATTCCGTTTCTTTTATAGTCATAAAAGTTAACTTCGAATTTATCTTTCTTTAAAGTATATTCGAGAGTATCTCTAACTAATGAGTTATAATAGACCAAAGAAACTATTACTCTACTAATTGTGTTCATACTTGTTAATATCTCCTAACTTTTAATATTTTACTATTTTTCATAAATATATCTAGATAAATATTCAAATTTATCAATAGTAAACCTTGCATGTTTTCTAACTGTTTCAGGACTATGTCCCATACAAAAGCTATGTTCAGGAAAAGCTTTAAACATTGATATATCATTTCCACTATCTCCAACAACATAAACATCGTCCTTATTAAGGCCCTCTTTTTCTATTAATGTTGTCAATGCTCTAGCTTTTGAACATCCTTTTGCAGTAATTTCAATAACATTATCACTCCAATTGCACTCAACATTATCATAAATATTTCTAATAATCTTATTTGCGTTTGAAGCTTTTTCCTTCTTCTTTTTACCTAGCCCAAAATAAATCATTATTTTGTATATTTGGCCATGATCTAATTCTTCATTATATTTATCTTCACCGATTATTAAATCTTCAGCATAAATTTTTTGACCTTTATAATAAAGTTCAAATCCTTTTCTAATAATCCATGATTTATAAATTAGATGAATAAAAAGACCTTTTTCAGTCATTAAAAAAACTCCAGGATTTCTATAAGTTTTAAATATGTCATCAATGATACTTTTTGCTTCATCATTAGGAATTACATTTGAAAAAATTGTTTTTTTGCCATCATAAATACATGCGCCATTATAAGAAATTGCTTGGCAAGGTCTACCAATTTTATTAATAACTCTTAAACAATATTTATAACTTCTACCTGAGATTAAAATTACTTTTCCACCATCGTCAATAAACGATTGTAAAAAGAACAAGTTTGGTTTATATATCATCTCATTTTTATCTTTTGGATAAAAAAGTGTCCCATCTAAATCTGTTGCTATAATTTTTCCCATCTTTTAAACCTTAACTATACACAGTTAAATATGGTTAATATTATATATTAAAAATAATAAAAATAAATATTTTAATAAGGCTAGAGTCAGTGCAAAAGAGAAATTTATTAAAAATATCCAACTTTTGCACTGATTTCGATTTTAATTAATTATTTTACAATTATAAATTTTAAATTTTATTTAACTTCAATTTTATTATCAGCTTGTAATAAGCCATAGCCACCTTCTTGTCTCTTATAGACTACACTGACTTTTTCATCATCAGTATCAAGGTATAAGTAGAAATCGTGACCAATTGATTCCATTTCAATTACAGCGTCTTCCATTGTAATTGGTTTTAATGTAATGTTCTTTGTTCTAACAGGGGTTGCTTCCATCTCTTTATCTTCTTCATCTTTAATAGATTCAAAGACAATTGATTTACCAATTCCTTCATGTTCATAACGTCTTTTAAGTTGAGTCTTTAATTTTCTCATTTGCCCAACAAGTTTATCAACAGCTAAGTCAACAGCAGCATATAAATCTTGGTTTTTAACTTCTGCTCTAAAAGTTGTATCCTTTGAAAAAATAGTTACTTCTACCTTAGCTTCATTAGATGCTTTGTAAACTCTTACGACTACTCTAGCAAGAACATCATCATCTGGATGGAAATATTTGTCCATCTTAGAAAGCTTTCTGGTAATTTGAGAAGAAATTCCTTCTGTAACTGTTATGTTTTTACCTGAAATTTGATATCTCATATTATGTCCTCCTATGTTTCTTTATACTATAATTATAAGGCATTATTTAGATTTTTTGTATAGAAACAAAAATAAAATTTTATATAAGTTTTGTTTAGTTTTTTTGAAATTTTATGCAAATAAAAAGAGCCTTTTATTGCAAAGACTCTTTAAACAGTTATAACCTACTTTAACAATTCTTTTATTTTTTCTACTTTATCTAACTTTTCCCATGGTAAATCTAAATCAGGTCTACCAAAATGTCCATAATTAGAAATATCACTATATTTAAATGATGGGTGTCTTAAATTGAATTGATGAATTATTGCTCCAGGTCTACAATCAAATAATTCTCTAATAATGTCTAATATTTTTTCATCACTATAATGGCTTGTTTTAAATGTTGAAATAGAAATCGATAATGGCTCTGCCTTTCCAATTGCATAAGAAAGTTGAACTTCAATTCTATCAGCAACACCAGCTGCAACTAAATTCTTAGCTATGTATCTTGCGTAATAAGCAGCACTTCTATCAACTTTAGATGGATCTTTTCCACTAAAAGCTCCTCCACCATGTCTAGCACTTCCACCATAAGTGTCAACAATGATTTTTCTACCAGTTAAACCAGTATCACCGGCTGGTCCACCAATAACAAATTTTCCAGTAGGATTTATTAAAACATTAAAATCAGTATTTAATCCAAAAGATAAAGCAACCTTCTCCATGATTTCTTTTTTAATAAATTCTTTAAATTCTTTTTCATTATAATCTTCATCATGGGAACAGCTCATTAAAATAGTTTTGATTCTTGGTGTTTTATTTGTGTAATCAATAGTAACTTGGCTTTTCATATCAGGTCTTGCATGCTTAAATTTGCCTTCTTTTCTTAAAGCAGTAGCTACTCTAACAAGTTTATGAGCAATACAAATAGGTAAAGGCATATAACCTTCACTTTCATTTGATGCATATCCAAACATAATGCCTTGGTCACCAGCACCTGTCTTTAAATAATCTTCATTTAAAACACCTTGACGTATATTACTTGATTGAGGTTTTATCAAATTTAAAATTTTAACAGTTTTATAATTAAAACCTAAATCATCTTTATCATATCCAATACGTTTAATTACATCTCTAGCAACAGCTTCATAATCAACTTTTGCATTAGAAGTAATTTCTCCACCAATAAGTAAAAAATCTGTAGTTGCAAAGCATTCACAAGCAACAAAACTATTTGGATCTTGTTTTAAACATTCATCTAATATCGCATCACTAATTTGATCACAAACTTTATCAGGATGACCTTCTGAAACACTTTCACTTGTAAATAAAATTTCTTCTTTCATATATACTCCATAAAAAAACGACTTCCCACATTGGAAAGCCATTAAATTGTCTATCCGCTTATCGTTCAGAGTGTGGGAACTCTGCTGTTAAGAAGCACTTACTATTTCTAGAGTTGCTATCACGCTTTTTCACTTAACATTGTGTGATTCTTGATAAGTGTAATAAATATAAAATAAATGAAAATAAAAAACAAGGGAAATAAAATCTATAATTTAAAACGATAGTTTCGCTACTCATTCTGTAAAATAGGGTCTAATTTCTGTAACCCACTATAATAAAGAACGCGCGTGCG
>CALVXH010000011.1 GCA_944368945.1 uncultured Bacilli bacterium | reverse complement strand
TCTTTTCTCGATTGAATTATAATGTTTAATAGTTATTTTAACACCTCAAAACAAGGGGTAAACCCTAAAGACAGGTTCCATAAATATATTTTATTATTAGTTATATTTATTTTAAATATTTGAGTTAGTTAAATTATTGTTTTCTTTATTTAATTTTAATTCATTTTCACGCTTTTTAATAACTCTAGGGAAAGTAATAAAAATAACTATACCAGTAATAAATCCAGCAATAAAATCAGCAATTCCTTCACTCATATATGTGCCTTCAAAACCTACTACATATGTTAATAAAAAGCAAAGTGGAATTAATAAAATTACTTTTCTAAAGACAGCTAAAATAATTGCAGTTTTCCCTTGCCCCAAAGCAACATTTATATTTTGTAAAGTCATTTGAATCGAAAACATTATAGTCCCCATTAAAAAGAGTGGCAGATATTTTTCTATTAATATTCTAACTTCAACATTAGCACTAAATATATAAGCATATATTTCAGGTGCGCCCATTGATATTGAATATAAAATAACTGAAAAAACTAAAGCAATAATAAAAGTATATTTAATACCTTTTTTAAGTCTATAAGAATCTCCACTTCCATAATTATAACTAACATAGGGAGCTATTCCATATCCTAATCCATTTAAAGGAAGAGAGATTAATTGAAGAGCACTTAACATAATTGTTAAAGCAGCTGTATATTCACTACTTTCTCCTCCAGTAGCAATTTTTAAGCAAACATTAAAGACAATTTGAATTAAACTTTCAGTAAAAGTCATAATAAAAGGCGACAATCCTAGAAACAAAATTCCACCAATTATTACTCGATAAGGTCGCATTTCCTTAATATTTATTTTAAAAACTGAACCTTTTAAATTAAAAAATACTATAACATAAATAAATGAAATAAATTGAGAAATAATCGTTGCTAAACTTGCTCCACTTACTCCCATATTTAAACTAAAGATAAATATTGGGTCCAAAATAATATTAATAATTGCCCCAAGTAAAGTTGTTAACATCGCTATAAAAGCATGTCCCTGGGCACTAATAAAAGGATTTAAACCTTGAACAAGCATTATAAATATTGTCCCTATTGCGTATATTCTTAAATAATCTGTGGCATATTTAATAGCATTAGTTGGACACCCAAATAAAGTAACAATTTCTTTAGGGAAACTTATTAAAATGATAGTTAAAATAATTCCTAAAATAACTAACATCATAAACGAATTATTAAAATATTTATTTGCTTCTTTATTGTTCCCTTCTCCTAATTTCATAGAAGCTTTTGGACTTCCACCTAAGCCAATTAAATTAGCAAAAGCTTGAATAATAATAGTAATTGGTAAAACAATTCCTAAAGCAGCTAAAGCTTCTGTTTTAATTGCTTCAATATTAGAAACATACATTCTATCAACTACGTTATATAAAAAAGTAATTAACTGGGCAATGACTGCTGGAATAGTTAATTTAAAGACTAAAGGAAGTATATTTCCACTTTTAAATTCGTTAGTTATTTCTTTCACGAAGCGAATTATATCATACTTACATTTAGATAGTCATAAATATCATTATATTTATGCTATAATCAATAAGAGGCAAATAATATGTGCACAGTATTTACATACAAAAATAATGATTCCTATTTTGCTAGAAATATGGATATCGAATATCACTTTAATGAAGAAGTCGTTATTACACCTAGAAACTATAATCTAACATTTAAAAAGCATGATCCATTAAAGACTCATTATGCAATTATAGGAATGGCTACAGTTATTAATAATTATCCATTATATGCTGATGCTTTTAATGAATATGGCTTAGCGATGGCTGGATTAAATTTTCCTAATCAAGCTAAATACAAGGATATAACCGAAGCAACTAAATCAAATTTAATTACTCCATATGAATTTATTCCTTATATTTTAGGATTAGCTAAAACTGTTGATGAAGCTAAGAAGTTACTATTAGATATAGATATAATAAATATTAAATTTATGGATAACTTAGATTTAGCACCACTTCATTGGATAATTTCTGATGGCACTCAAAGTATTGTTGTTGAAACTAATGAAAACTATGTAAAGGTTTATGATAATCCATTTAATGTATTAACTAATAATCCTCCATTCCCATTTCATAAAGAAAATATTAGACAATATTTAAATTTAACTAATGCTTATCCAGAAAATAGATTTTCATCTAACTTTAAATTAACTCCATTCTCCTTAGGAAGTGGTATGTTTGGTATTAATGGAGATTACTCTTCACCTTCTAGATTTATAAAAGCTGCCTTTTTAAAAGAACATCTTCCAAAAGAAGACAATGAAGATATTATGACCATTGATTTATTTAATGTCTTAGATGCAGTTAAAATGATTAATGGAGCAATTACTACTAAAGAAGGAAAATTTGATACAACTATTTATTCTGCAATTATGAATTTAACAAAAGGTTACTACCAATATCGTACTTATTTTTCTAATACTATTAATAGAGTTACACTTACTGAAGAAAGAAAAGTTGGTAAAGATTTATTAGTTTTCCCTATCAATAATACATTATCTATAAAAGAATTTTAAAAATATCAATTTTAATTCTCATTAAAAAAGGAACGATTTTATCGCTCCTTTTTTGCATATATTTTATAATGTTTCAATCCAAGTATTAGATGCGCCACCAATATCTAATTCAAGTACATAAGCAACTAGATCATCACTGCCAATTGTAGGTGATGTATACCAATATCTAGCTACATCAAACCAACTCTTTAAAACATCACCATTATTTGGATCAACCGTTGATGGATAATAGAAATTATCTTGATCAAATACAAATTCTTCTCCACTAATCCAATGCCATGAATCATCTTCATAATATCCGCCAATCCAAGAATTCAAATTATTAGTTGAGTCTAAAAGTTCATCGAGAATAGCTTCTTCATTATCATCATTAGTTGTTATAAGATGTCCACCCATCTCCTCACACATTTTAACGCAATCATCCCAACTATAGCCTCTACCACTAAATATAGCATAAAGTTTATTGTCACTAATAATTACATCAGTAGCACCTAACCTTCTATAATAATATTCATTGAAGACAGGTTTGCCATTAAGTGTTGCATATCCATTTTCAGTTACACTATAAAGGTATTCACCTTTTCCATCATTTAAAGTATAACGATAATTAGCCCTTAAATGATACTTTGTTTTAGATGATAAGCCGAGATATTCGCCACTTTGTACACCACCATATGTCGTAGTTATTGTTTCATAATTTTCATTTAAAAGTTCAACAGATTCAAAATCGCCTTTTGCGTTTCCTTTTATTAAATCTATGCTATAGCTAATTGAATGATCAGTAACCTCATAATTAAAAAACATTTCTGGTCTTTCTTCTTGAATTGTTATGAATGTAAAAGTTTGCTTTAAATTATCCAAATCTCCAACTTCAGGCCCGTATTTATATCTATAATTGTAATAATACTCAACAGTATATTCTGTGTAAGATTGTAAATCAGTAAATTCAAGTACTTGATCTTCCTCTGTATTAAATGTAAATTCTTTAATAATGTTATCAGGATCATCTTTTTTATACATATAAGCCCTGGTTAGAGTCATAACACTATCAATTTCGTTAGTATTATATAGTTTAATATTGGCAAAATCTTTGCCAATACTTTCAACACATGCTTGATACGAATGGCCCGAATTAGTAGTGAAATATGATTTTTCAGTTACTTGTGGACTTGAAAAACCATTTCCATCAAGTAAATCATACTGATATTCAGCTTGTGCATAATAAGTCTTATTTTGCAATAAATCTCTAAATGTTGCATAAGAATTGTTACCAAAATTATATTTTGTATCAATTAAAGTTCCATTCTCATCATACAAACTAACGCTATTAAACTTAATTGGATATCCAGTGCCACCTCCGAAATAAAATGTTACAAAGTTATCTCCGGTGCACCAGGAATATAGTGAAATTTGTGGTTCATAATTTCTTTTCGTTGTAAAAGCATCTTCAATACTATGTTGTTCATTAATTCCTTCCGCTGAGAATAAAGAATAGTAAAGAATAAGCTTGTACTTATGGTTGCTTAATAAATCAACTGCACCTCCTCCATAATCATAAATTGAATTATAATTTATATCCCATCTATTAACTAAAACATTTGTCTTATAATCACGAATTTCTGCATAATTAAGAGTAATTACACTTTGTTCGTTCGTTAATTCAACCCTAAAATTAATCCAAGTGTCAGAAACATCAGTTATCATTAAGTCAATATCATAATCTAATAATTCTTTGGTCGAGTAATCATTCTCATAAACACCTTCTTGAATTCCATTACCATCATTTAGATTGTATTCATATGTTACTTTTACTTTATATTCATGATTTGAACTCAAAGAATCAATGAAAAAATGTTGTCCATCTTCTATATTTTCGTATTTAGCTATAACATCTTGTGTATCATTATCAATTAATTCCAAGTATGCGCTTAATACTGTTGGGGCATTTTCAAAAAGAACATCAAATTTTAACGATTTAAAGCCAATAGACATATTGTTTAAATCAACACTTGGTGCATCATATTTAGATGTAGTAAATTCACTACTTATAGTTTGATTTATAACTCCATTACTATCATTTAAATCATAAGAATACTCAATTATAATTTCATAAGTTGAATTTGAATTTAAACCATTAACAAAAATACTATTATTAAGAGCAAATTCATTAGTGGTATATAAAACTTCTTCTGTTTCTTTATTAACTACCTTTAAAGTTTTCGAAATTAAATCTTCATATCCGCTTTGATTAATACTAAATGAAACATCATCAAATCCTATGTTTTCAACATTAATATTAAATGTAGGTGCATCATATTTAGAAGTATAAAATTCAATAAAAATAGATTTATCAACTTCTCCTTCACCTTCATTTAAATCATAAGAATAATTGGCTTTTAAAGTATATTTCGATGCAGAATAAAGGTTTTTTAATTTTTCTGACATCTCTTCAAATGTTTTTGTTGTTAGTTCAGGAACAAGTGAATCATTTCTATAAAGTTCAAAACTTTCAACATTTCCGATATCACTAGGATCATTTTCATTAAATGAAATATCAGCTGTTGTATATGATGTATTGCCTAAAACAAAAGAATAGCTTGGAGCAGTATTGGCTAATGTGGTGAAAGTTTCGATTATAGTAGAATATTGATTTGAGCTTCCATCATTTAAATTATTATAGTAAAGAACTTCTATTCTATAATTATGATTAGAATATAAATCATTAAATCTTAGATTAGTAGTATTAGTTAAAGTTTTTACCTTTTGACCAGTCTCTTCATCATATAAAGTAATTGAAGAAATGTTTGTTGCACCATCTTCATCATCTATATTTAAACTAAAACTTACACTATTTGCAGTTGGAGTAACATTACTAACAGTGTAACTACCAGGTTGCTTTGCTAAAGTCTTAAAGTTAGTTTCTAAATGTCCACTAAATTCACCATATGTATATGAAACATTTAAGTTATAATCTCTATTAGATTTTAATCCACTTATATTAGTACTATTTACATCACATTTAGTAGGAGTATAATCTACTGTATCTACATAATAAATATTTGATATTTGTACAGATGGTTCTTTAATGTCATATTCAAAAGAAAAACTAGTCGATGTTACAGATTCATTAATAATTTTAACGCCATCTAAAGTAGTAAATGTGCCTTCTCCAAAACTATGTTCAGTAGTTCCTTTTCCATCATAATAATCAAATGTGCCAATAAACTCATAAGTATATGTTGAATTCATCTTTAATTTATTAGCTTTAACTGACAAATTATAAGTTGTTGAACCACTAGAAAAAGAAGAAACTTCCTTATTATTTTCATCATAAATTACACATTCATATTTAAAATCAGGAATGTCTTTAGCATCAACATCAAATAAAGCATCATAAGAAGTGTAAGATACATTTTCATTAATTATATTAACGGATGGTAATTCAGCATATGTAATGCCAACGTCAATGCTTCTTTTAGCACTACTTAAATCAACATCTTTAATGCTTTCTCCATCAACATATTTAATACTTGATAAGTTAAATATTTTGTTACCTGCTGTATCTGGAGCTTTTGCCTCTAAAATTAATAATTCAGAATTAGATCCTTTATTAAATTCATATGATTGATATTTAACATCATTTAAAGTAAACGAAAGAATTTCATATTGACTAGGGTTATCAAGGTGAATTTCAATATAAAAAGTTGATTTTGCTTGAACATAAAAATCGTAGTTTGTTGATGCGGCTTTTCTAATTTGCCCTTGTGGTACAGCAGTTTTTTCAACTGTATCGGAGACACTCATTCCAGTATAAGTAGGAATAGTTTTATCTACATTATCTCCATTTCCACTATTTTCACCATTATTAGTAGTATCGTCAGTATTTGTATCCTCATCAGGATTTTGAGTAGAATTATTATCGCTATTATTTTCATTACTGCCACTATTACAAGAAACTAATAAGAATGGTAATGATACTGCAAGCAAAAATTTAAACACTTTTTTCATCTTGAACCCCCTAAAAAATAACTTTCAGTTTAATACATTATATGTATTAAAGAATTGTTTTTTAAGTGTCAAAAAATGTCACAGAAAATAAAAGATTTTAAATAAGTGGTTAACTTTTTAAATAAACTAGCAAATCTAAGTTATTTTTAGACTAATTAAAATGTTAACTTTATTTAAAATTTTACATTGCAGTTAAATTTATGGTAACGCTAGGAACATCTAATAATGCGATAATTTCATTATTTGACATGTTCTCAATATGTCCTAATTTAGTGTATTGCCAAGAATTTGAACCAAAAAATATTACAATTTGATTTCTTGAATATAAGAAAATATCACCAACAGTTGAAGTTAAATATGTATCATTACTTACAATTGTCCTTCCTAAAGAACCAACTTGTTCAAAGCCTCCATATCTAGTTGCATTTACAGTTATTCCTTCGCCAGTTTTACTAATTAAGTCCTTAACAGAATCATTAACTTCCCATTTAACATCAATACTTTTATTATCAATTGTTAATTTTAGTTCTTTTTGATTCATATCTATTTCACCCTCTAAATTATCACCATCTTCATTACTATCAGTTTCATTATTTTCATTATCACTAGATGTGTCATCATCTAAATTAGAATCAGTATTAGTGTTTAGATTTGAATCATCAACGCTATTACCATTTTCACAAGATGATAATGAAAATAAATTAATCATAAGAGTAAAAGCAAGCAATCTAAGTAGTTTCATCTAATTGATTTTCCTAAATTATAAGATTCATCAAGTAAATCTTGATGGCTAAGAATTTCTTTTTCCTCATTTACTCCTAGCCCTTTAATAACGTCTACTAACTTTAAATTTTCAAAGCAACTAATCCAACCATTTACACTACTAATTGCAACATCCATTGTAGAATTATCTTCTTCAGCAGAAGTTAAAATTAAATACACTTCTTTAAATTTATTTTCTCTAAAAAATAATGGATTCAATCTATCTAAGAATGTCTTAAGTTGACCAGAAACATCATAATAATAAATTGGGGAAGCAAATACTAAAACATCACTATTGCTAATTTCATCATATAAGGAATTCATGTCATCGTTTATTACACATTTTTTTAATTTACTACATGCTAAACATCCATTGCAAAATTTTAAATTGAGTGATTTTAATTCAACAACTTTAATTACATTATTATTTTCTTTTAATCCATCGATAAACTTATCTGCAAGTAAATTTGAATTACTATTATTTCTAAATGAAGACTTAATTATTGTTACTTTTTTCATACCATTAACCTATATACTTTAAATAGAATTCTTTAATTTTATCAAAAGGTATTTTTTCTAAATTATCATATAAATCTATGTGATTTGCGTCTTTAATGATTAATAATTCCTTGTTATCACCTTTTAATCTTTTAAACGTATCTTTAGAAAAATAAAGTGAATGGGCCTTTTCTCCATGTATAAGTAAGATTGGTGTTTCTATTTCTTCAGCATAACTTAATAAAGGCATATTCATAAATGATAAACTACTAGTTACATTCCATCCTTTATTAGAATTTAATGACCTAATATGATAGCCTCTTTTAGTTTTATAGTAAGTATAATAATCTTTAGCAAATTGAGGTGCATCATTAGGAATTACATCACTTACCCCACCAGCTAATTTATAAGTATTATTCTTATAATCTTCAGTTCTTTGTTTATTTAAAGATATCTTTTTATTAAGTCTATCCTCTAATGTATTTTCACTATCAAAATATCCATTAGCAGTGACCCTACTCATATCATACATTGTTACACTAACCGTAGCTTTAATTCTAGTGTCCATAGCTGCAGCATTTAATGCCATACCACCAAATCCGCAAATACCTAAAATACCAATCTTTTCTGGATCTATAAAATCTCTAGTAGATAAAAAATCAACTGCCGCAGAAAAATCTTCAGTATTTATATCAGGAGATGCTACATTTCTTACTTCTCCTCCGCTTTCCCCAATAAACGAAGGATCAAAAGCTAAAGCAGTAAATCCCATTTTAGCAAGTTCTTGAGCATATAATCCTGAAGCTTGCTCTTTAACAGCTCCAAAAGGACCTGATACAGCAATCGCACTTAATTTATGATCATACTTAATAGGAGTATATAAATCTCCAACAAGTTTTATTCCATACCTATTGTGGAAAGAAACTTTTGTTACATTAACTAAATTCGATTTAGGAAATGTTTTGTCCCAAGGATATTCCATTAATTCTTCACTCATAAATATCTCCATTTCACAATTAGTTTATTATACTTTTATGTTATGTTCAAATACCTAAAATTAATGGTTTATTATGCCTTTAAAGCATATTAAAATGTTAATATGGAAATACGAATTTTACATTATTTTTTAACTATTGCTAATGAAGGAAGTTTTTCTAAAGCTGCAAAAATTTTAAATATGACACAGCCTACTTTATCTCGACAAATAGCCATATTAGAATATGAATTAAAACATAAATTATTTATTAGAGGAAAAAGAAATATAGAATTAACTGAAGCAGGAATATATTTTAAAAGAAGAGCTGAAGAAATCACTTCATTAAGTGAAAAAGCTAAGGATGAACTTATTCATTTTGATAGTTCAATTAAAGGTGATCTTTATATAGGTGCTGGTGAATCATCATCAATTTCTAAAATAATTAAAATTTGCCATACTTTGCAAAAAGAATATCCAGATATTCATTTTCACTTTACAAGTGGGGACTCATTGGATCTTTTAGACAGATTAGACAATGGGTTATTTGATTTTTGTGTTGTATATGGAGATGTCGATCAAGCGAAATATAACTACATTAAATTACCATATAAAGAAACATGGAGTTTCCTTTTAGACAAAGAAGATCCATTATCTAATAAAGAATTTATAACCCCAAATGATGTAAATAAATTACCATTAATTTTATCTAGGCAGTCAATTAATTCAGAAAAAGTAATTTCTTGGTTTAATAAAAAAGAAGGCGAATTAAATATCGTTAATACTTATTCTTTAGTTAATAATGCTATTTATATGGCTAAAGAAAAAATGGGCTATCTGTTAACATTAAAGAATATAGTTGATGTTAATAATACCAACTTAATTTATAAGAAATTAAATCCTGAATTAACTATTTCAATCAGCATTATACGGAAAAAGTTTAAAATACTTTCTAAACCTGCAGAAAAATTGCTAAATTTAATAAAAGATACGATATAATCGTATCTTTTTTGCATTGTGTATTATTCTATTTTATATCCTTGTCCGTAAATAGATAAAATAAAGTTCTTATTAGCGTCTCCTATTTTTTCTCTTATTGACTTAATATGCATATCGACTGACCTTGAATTTATACAGTTGTCTATACCCCAAATAATATTATATAATTCTTCTCTTGAAACTATTTTTCCTCTATTTCTAAATAGAAAGTCGATAATTTTAAATTCGTTTTTTGTTAAATAAATTTGTTCATCAAATTTAAATAGCATTTCATTTTTTCTGTCTAAATAGAAATCGTTAATTTTTATAACAAATTTGCTATTTAAAAACTTCCTATAATGAATGTTTACTCTGCTAATCAATTCTCTAATATCAAAAGGAACATCGATTACATCATCTGCACCGCTATTTAATAAATCTAATTTAACATTAATATCTCCGCTTGGATTTAAAACCAATATTGAAATATTTTCATTAGCAATATCATCTCTAATAGTTTTTAAAATCGTTAAATTATTTGCTTCACCATATGCAAAATCAAGCAATATTAAATTAGGTTTAACATCTTTAAACTCTTTAAAAAACTGTTCTTCATTATTAAAAGATTTAATTGAAAAATTAAATTTGCTAAATGAAGAAAGGATGATATCGTTGACTTTACAATCATCGCAAAATAAAAATATTAAAAATTTATTCATTTCTCTTATAATCTAATTCTAATACTAATATAGAAAAAATCAAAATTATTTTGATGCAATCGAAACTTTTTAATTTTCTTTTCACGACATTTTTTATATTTTTCTTAGTCAACTAAAAATAAAAAACTCTTTTTAAAATGCAAAGACATTAAAAAGAGTATAATTCAAGATTGATATGAAAAATAATTAAAGCTTATATTTGAAAATCGAATTTGGATTATCAAATTTTTCATTTGGGACAAAAGTAGATTCTAATGTTGTTAAATTATACAAGGTTGACCATACAGTAATACTATTAGAGTCTTGGCTACCTTCTAATGAATTCCAATTTCTTCTTCCGACCGTTTTTAAAATATTCATCGCTTCTACATCAGTGATTTTGCCTTCAGTATTTGTTCCATCAGGATTTATCATACTTTCAATTTGATCATAACGATCAAGGCCTTTTTTCTCTTCATCACTTGTGTAGTAATTTGGAGTAACTATAAAGTTTGTAATATATTGGAAATCATTTGTTTCTTCTTTTTCTCCAAGAATTGCATCATCATCATTTCTATAGATTTTTAATTCTCTTTTCGAACCATCTGTATCTGTTTTTGAATCATTTGCAACCCATTCAAATATTGCACTAGCTCCAGTTTTATCAGCAACCATATAATGGAATGATGTTGTTGCTGAGTCATGTAAATCATATTGTTCAACTAAAGAAATTGCTTCTTCAACATTATCAGCATAATCAAGAATTAATCTAAGCATAGTTGTTGAAGTTAAATCAGGTTTAGAAGTGTCTTGGTCAGTAGCAACAACTGTACCATTACTATCGCCTTGATATGACATGTAAATTCCGCAACTAACTCCTGCGTCATTAATTCCATCTAAAGGTGCGTAAGGTGCTGCTAAGCAAAGTGCTTTTTGCATAATAGAAGTTAATTCAGTACCATTTGTAATTCCTAAAAATTCTAAGTCAACTGATGAAATTGATTTATGTCTGCCATTACCTGGATTAGCGTGGACTATCATGCTTGTTGTTTTGCTAAAATCATAATTTCTTCCAAATAAACGTTCACCTTTTTCGTTAATTGCAGTAAATGATGAACATCCTATAGTAGGTGATTTCATACTGATTGGTAAAATTCCTTTCGAAATATTATCAACAATAAAATCAATTAATTGATCATCACTACTAGCTCCACCATTTTCAACGAATTTATCAAAATAATATCCACCAGAGATATTCATTTCATATACTGGTCCTGCATTGGTAGATGGATCAGCATTGTCAATTTTCTTAATAGAACATATAGAAGCAATCTCATTTCCCCATAATCCAAATACTGTACTGACTCCAGCAACTACAACAACTAATAAGGCTGTTCCAGTAATAATTAATATTTTCGTTAATAAACTTTTCTTTTGCTTTGCTTTATATTTTTTCATTTTCACTCCTCACAAACATTTAAAATTTAATAACAATAAAAAGAAAAAATCAATATTGTAATAAATACTAGATAACCTTTTATTAAAAAAACTATGTAAAACTAAACTATTTTATTCAATTATCGAATCTATATTGTAAATTTTTTCTTATCTTGCTTATTATAAAAGTAAGTAAAAAGGAGACAACTTTCTTGGCTATCTCCTTTATAAATTTAATTATTTTTATTTAATATAAGACACTGATGTAGAACCAATATTTAAGAAGTTGCCTTCAACATAAGTCATGCCACCACTTGCAGTCTCTAAATATACATCCATCACCGCATTAGATAATGTAGAATCACTCTTAAATATCGTTCCAAACGGGGTATATGAAGATAAGTTTCCATAAAATGATTCAAAGAAATTAGTCATTAATTCTAGTGATCCTTCATAGTCAAAGTTAATATATCCACCATAATAACTTGAATCATAATAAGAACTTATTTCTTCATCTTTAAACAACGAGTAGTTATTAAAGTCATAAATAGTTTCTTCAATTGAATCAAAATCACTAACTTTATCTTCTAAAGTTAATACTTCGTTTTCAACAACAAAATTATATACGCCATCATCTTGTTCAATAAAGCCTTCACCATTTCCTCCACTAGTTGAATCTTCAATGTAAACATAATTTGGATTTACATAAATTGTGAAATTATCTTCCGCATATGTATAGTTGCATTTTCTTAATTCAGTAACAAGTGAACTAACAGTTGGATCACCTACTTCACTTACCTTATGTGAAGAACTTAAATATGCTTCAATTGATGCTTCCCTTGTTGTTCCAATATCATAAATAGTACCTGCGAAAGTTAATTCCAATCCGCTGCTAATCGTTCCACTAATAACATAAGATATAGCATCACCTTCAACATTTAAATTTAATGTATCGGCTGACCCATTAAATCCAAGTGTATCATTCCAAAATAAAGATAATAATTCCTTATTTTTAAAAGTATATGTTGATCCACTTACTATAACATCATCAAAATATTCATCTTCAAAGTCTTTAAGTCCAACTGTTGATGAAAACATTCCAACAGCATCATATAAATCATCAGACTTTAAATCAGTAAAATAACCATTTTTAGTGATAATTGAAGATCCAATTACTCCATTATTATATTCATACTTAAACACACCATTGTTATCTTTAGCAAAGCATAAATCCATATAAGTATTGATGAAGTAATTAGGATTAAAAATTAATTTTCCATCAATAGTTAATATTGAGTTATAGTTTGTTTTAAAACTCATTGAATAATTATTACTAGATAATAAGTTAGTAAGTCTTTTTAATGGATAAAGATTATCATCAACAACTTCAATTTCATAACTAATTGGTTTTATTGAGGCATCTAATGTAGAAACATAAATTACTTTTTTCCCAGTTGATGTAAAAATAGTACCGTCTTCTATTGATAAAAATACTTCAAAGTCATCTAATCTTAATGTATTTAAAACTGTGTCTCCTTGCTTAGTAACAATAGCTACTTCAAGTCCACTTCTTGTAAATTTATCACCAATTTTATAAGTTGTTTCACCACTGTCTAAGATGCTTAACTCACTTGTAGTAGTTGATTTAGTTACTGTAACTAAAATATCTTTAAAAATATTTTCATCACTAGACTTATATACTTTGATTCTAGTTGTTCCAACATTAGAATTAGAAATTATTGTCAATTTCTTTTCAAAGTATGAAGCCTTTACTAAGTCTTGATTTTCAACTGAAATCGCGACATCATCAAAATTTACATCTATGTCAATATCTTTAGTCGCATTAATACCCATACTAACATATGGTTCATCTAGCGATACATTAATGGTATCGCTAGAAGTAATATTAGTTGAACAATTAGTTAAAAACCCTGCAGAACCAAATAATAAAGTCAATATTAATAAATTTTTAACGTGTCGCATTTTTGTTATTCTCCTTCTCCGGCAAAGATCATTGTTTTTTGTTGTGCACTGGGAATAGCATATGTGCCATCTAGTGTAACACTCTTCCAATCTTCCTCTGTTCCTTCATAAGTTATGATAAGTTTTGAATTGCTTTGGAAAGCATAATTTCCAATATAAGTTACGCTCTTTGGAATATTAACACTTGTAAATTTAGTACCAATCCATCCAAATGCACGTAAACTAATCTTCTCAATTCCATCTGGAATAGATGCTGTAGTTACACTTGTACAATTTCTAAAGATTTCTTCTGGAATTGTCTTAGTGTCTCCAAATAATGTTTGAATATTAATACTTGTAATACCACTCATATATTCAAAAGCACCTAAACCAACATCAACGCAACTTTCGGGAATTAAAAGTTCACCAGTTACACCTTTACATCCATCAAAAGCATGAACACCAATAGATGTAACTCCATCAAGTGAAATTGATGTAATAGTTGTAATATCTAAGAAAGCAAAACTTCCAATTTCAGTAACACCCAATTCTTTAAAATTTAATGTGGTTGGAACACTAGCGGCATCAAGAACTAAAGAGATTTTACTTCCGCTATTTGAATAAAGAATTCCATTTTCAATAGAGTGAGTTGTATCATCTTCTTTAAGTTTTATACCTGCTCCGCCATCATTTAAGGCAGGTACATTATTTAATGAATCTTCACCAAAATCAGTAGTTCCACTACCTAAAGTTATTGTTGCTAAAGCTGTGCATCCTGAGAAAGCTCTATCGCCAATCGTAGTAAGTGTGTCTGGCAAAGTAATTTCAGTTAATGCTGTACAAGACATTACTGCTGCAGTATCTAATTTAACGACAGGACAATCAAGTTCCAATGTAGTTAATTGTTTATCAGATGAGAAGCAACTACTTGGCAATGTTTCAATATTTGCTTTTACCGTTGCTTTTACTAAACTCGCACAATTCGAGAACGCCATTTGACCAATTTCAGTAACAGATTCAGGAATTGTTAGTTCAGTTAAGCCTGACATAAAAAATGAATTCTCTCCAATCCTAGTAACAGTATTTGGAATTTCAATAGATGTTAAAGCGCTACACGATCTAAACATTTCATCAGCAATTGAAGTAACTCCATCCTCAATAGTAACTGTTTTTAGTGCACTGCATTGATAAAAGATTTTTTCTCCAAAATAATAAACCGTACTTGGAATATTAACTTCTTCAAGTGTTTCCGAATCTGAGAAAGCATTTGAATCAATAGTATCAATTCCTTTAGGAATAACTACCTTTTTAACATGTGTATTTCCCTTAATAACATTGCTACCAATTGCCGTAACTGCTCTTCCGTTAAATGAAGTAGGAATAGTTAAAGTATCACCTTCACCACTATATCCAATAAATTTATATGTTGTACCTAGATCTTCAAAGAAATAATCACTAAAATCTGTCTCAGAATATTTAGCCTTAATTAAAGTATTATCGGTGATATTAGTTAAATCGTGATCCCATCCAATAAATGAATATAATGTTGTTGTTGAATTTAATCTAGTAGGTTCTTCGCCTTTAAAAGTAACTGTAGCACCTTCATCGACATAGGTTTCATATAATAATGTTCCATCATAATCAACAAAACTTACTTTATATTTTCCATCTAAATCTTTAACAACAGTGATTTCTTTTGTAGCTTCAAGAGATAAATCTTCTACACATGTTACAGTAATTGTTGCTGTACCAGCTTTTAAGCCAGTTACTAAACCATCTTTAACTGTAGCAACACTTGTATCGGAAGATTCCCAAATAAATGTGGCTGCACTAACATTAGATAATGAAAGGCCTAATTGTGTGCTACCACCGATTTCAATTTTATCACTGCCTGTAATAGTCGCACTTTGTGATAATGTATCTTCACTCATTTCAGATGAATTTTCACTAGCTGCTGCACTTGCTGCTGATGGTTTAGACCAGCCAGCAATAAGACCTAGAGATAATGCACATAGGCCAACTAAAGCGACTCTATTTTTTCTTTTCATAAACCTCTACCTCCCATTACATTCCATAATTGAAGTTAATTGTAATTTGGCCACTGGCAACTAATTTTTGTAAATTAGTATCTTTTACAGTGACTTTGCTAAACGCAGCCTCACTACCTCTAAAGTTAATAGTTTTAATATTGGCATCATTAGTAAATGTGTTAGCAGGAACATTTAAACTCCAAGAACCTAATTCAGCATCATTTAGTCCTGGACCAAAAGTGATTTCTTCTAAAGCAGTACAACTTGTAAATGCGTTAGATGAAATTGCAGATGTTCCTTTTAAAGCAGTTGGTAATTCAACAGACTTTAATTGATCGCAATATCTAAATGCGTAAGAATTAATTTTTGTAACTGTATCAGGGATATCAAATGTTTCTAATCCAGCACCACTAAATGAACTACTTCCAAGTGAAGTTATATCTCCTAAGAAAGTTACACTCTTTAATTCAGTACAATTATAGAAAGTACTTGAATTAATCGTTGTGACTCCAGCAGGAATTGTAATTTCTTTAATAGCTGTATCATAGAAGCAATATGTTCCAATAGAAGTCAAGCCTTCTGGTAATGTAATTGAACTTAATCTTTCACAATTATAGAAAACATAGTTTCCTAAAGTCTCAGTTTTATCGCTTAAAACAACTTCTTCTAGACCAGCACAATCTCTGAACATATTATTTGGAATATCTACCATATGGTCTGGTAATGTAACTGTTTTTAAGTTGTTACAACCATCAAATGCATCATCAGAGATATCTAATGTAGTACCTCCATTCTCAAATACAATCTCATCGACTTCGGAATTCCAGAATGCCCATGTATCAATAAGTTTTACTGAACTTGGAATAACAATTTTTGTACCAGCAAAATTATAAAATGCAGTTCCCTTAATTTCTTCACATGTAGCTAGAATGTCATATTCTCCAGTACCAGTAACTGCAACTGTATAAAGAATCTTTCCATCTTTACTATATAATCCAACGTTGCCTTCATCTGTTTTAAAGTTAGAGTTGGATTCATCAATTGTGATTTGATATAAAGAATTGCATCCTAATGTTAACGATTGATAGCCACCTTTTTCATAATCTATTGTTTCAAGATTTTTAGGTAACTTTAATGTGAACATTTCTGAACAATGGCAGAAAACACTTTCACCTAAATATGTAATACTATCAGGTAATTCAACATGAATTAATGCTGTATTAGTTTCAAAAGCAAAGCCATCGATATGTGTAATCTTATCACTAAATTCAAAGACTAATACATAGCAATTGCCAAATGCAGCTCTACCAATAGTAAGTAAATTCTCATGGCCATCTACTCTTGGCAATGAATAGCAGTTATAGAAACAGTTTTCTGGAATATCAGTGACTCCATCTCCAAGAACAACACTAGTTTTCCAACTAGAACAATTTGAGAATGCTTCAGCGCCAAAAGTTGTCACACTAAGAGGAATATTCATATCAGTAATACCAGTACATCCATAGAATGCTTGTTTGCCAATATAAATTAATCCTTCTGGCAAAGTTACTTTGGTAAGTGTTGTATTTCCTGAGAATGCTCCATCACCAATGGAAGAAACTTTTCTAAATGCAAATGTTGCTGGAATTTCAATTTCAGTACTTGTTCCACTATATCCAGTGACCATATATCCACCATGAACAATATCAACAGCAAATTCAAAATCTGTTAATGGAATTGGATCATATACAGCTGTATATGTTGTATCTGAATTTATTGCACCAAATTCTTTATCCCAACCTGCAAAGGCATATGAATTATCTGAGTCGCTAATTCTTGTTGGGTTTTTTCCTTTATATTCAGGCACAGTGCCTTTTTTAACTATCATTTCATCAAGCACAGTGCCATCATAATCAACAAATGTTACAGTTACATATTCAGAAACATCGTCACTTTCACTAGGTAAAACAGTGATTGTAGCTATACCTCTAGTTTTAGCATCACTTAATGCTTGACAAACAATTTCTGTTTCACCAGCACTAACTGCAGTGACAACACCTTCATCACTAATAGTTGCTACTTCTGGAGATGTTGATAGCCATTTAACATCTTCACTTTCGCCCGCAAAATTAGCAATAAGTGTGCAAGTCTCACCTGGTTTTAGTGATTTCATACCACTAATTACAATTGGGCTATCAATTTTTGAAAATATGTCAATTGCATCTTCTGTAGTACAAGATGAAACTGTTGGCAACGCTGCAAATGTAAGCAAGCTAGAAAGAGCTAATACTTTAATCGTCTTTTTCATAAATAAACATCTCCTTTTTATAATGTTGCCATATAATCTTCAACAGGTTTGTAACTTGTTGTTCCAAGGTTAGATAAAACTAAACCTAACGTATAATATTTACCAGTTAAATCAAATGTAACTTCAAGCAAATAAAGTTGATCTAATGCTTCTGTTACACCTTTTGAATAATAGAAACCAAATTTAAATGGTACTAATCCAGTTGTTTCTAACGAGTAGCCAAACCACTCAAAGAAATCATAAGATAAACTATCACCTGAAACGGTAAATCCTTCTGCTCCTAATTCAGGAATTTCTTCATATGTATACATATCAGCATTAGCATCTTCTAATGCAGGGAATGAAGAGAAATACCCTCCATCTTGATGAAATGTTGTAGGATCATCACTTGATTCAGTAGAAGTAACAGTAACTTCACCTTCTGTATCTTTAGTAATAGTTAAATCATATACTTTATCATCTTTAAGCAATTTGCCTGTACTTACTGGTAAAGTTTCAGTTGGATGAGTCTTCTTGAAAAATTCAAGATACTCATCTGAATAAACGATTACATAGTATGAATCAGTCATATAAGCAGTCGCCATTAATGCACTATTATTATTTTCATCTTTATAAGAATATGTATATGTATAATTATTTGCGTTAACCTTATCCATAATGGCGGTTAAATCATCACTTACTTCAATATCTGATCCATTTTCTTCTAAATACGCATCAACTCCAGCTACATCAGCAGTACCAATACTACTAAATGTGACATCAAGTTCACCAACACTTCCACAATCAACAACAAATTTAAATGAATCTTCGCCTAATACAT
The DNA here is from genome assembly GCA_944368945.1 of uncultured Bacilli bacterium. Classification (GTDB taxonomy): domain Bacteria; phylum Bacillota_I; class Bacilli_A; order RFN20; family CAG-826; genus Onthovivens. The sequence continues at coordinate 14,270 of CALVXH010000011.1, read as the reverse complement.
AGCCTTTAACAGATTTCATTGTGCTATAAACAATTGAAGAGTTAGCATCAGCACACGCAACAATCTCATTAATTAAATCAGAATCTGTTACTAAGTAATATCCGTTAGTTTGTCTAACTGGCATTCCTTCTAAAGTAAAGACATTTTCATCTTTGTATGCTGAAACTTCTCTATAATCAAAATTTTCATGCGATTCGTAACAGATAGGAGTTACAATTTCATCAACAATTGTGTATTTAAGAACGCCTTTTTCTGTATTAACGTAACCAAAGTCATATCCATCAAAAACTTCGTCAAATGCAGTTATTTTTAAATAGAATTTATCTTCATTAAATGTATAATCATAACTCATTGACCCTTCTTCAACTTGACCTGTTTCTTCATTTAAGAATGGACCTGTCAATGTTGAATTAAAATTATAGTTTTTAGTTTCTCCTAATTTAGTAACTAAATCTAATAAAGTTGTATCAACAGGGTTTTCTTCAACAGTAATGGTAAATGATTGAGACTCGCAACCACTATGAGAGACAACAACCTCCAATTCGCCAAGAACTTGTAATGTTGTTCCACTTCTAGGGTTTGTAGAATAATCACTAACTTCTTCGCCATCTACTTTTACAACTAATCCAGTTAAGTCCAAAGTTTCGCCTAATCTATATGAAGTTTTTACATTTGTAGTATCAATAGATAATGTTTTTATTGCTTCGCCTTCACTAGTATCTCCACTAACAACAAATTCTACATATGAGCTAATGTAAAAATTTTCTTTTGGATATACATAAACTTTAACTTTTCCTTCGCCTACTGCTGTAACTACCCCGTTATTAACTGTTACAACATTTTCATCTTCACTTACCCATAAAAGTGTTGACTTGTCATAACTACAAGTAACATCAATAGTTACGGTTTCAGATACTTTTAAAGTGTTTTTTGAAACACTTAATAAAATTTTATTATCCTCTAACGCACTATTAATTACATCACCAGTAGAATCACAAGAAGATAACGAAAGTGCGCCTAACGTAAGACATAATGTACTACTAATAGCAAGTACTCTTTTCTTTCTCATATTCCCACCTCACTTAATAATTTGTTCAATGCTATCAATATAAGTTGAACCGACTTTATTTAATGTTTTTGAGTAACCATATAGAGATTTATTTACGCACATAAGGCTAATAAATCTATCTCCATTTTCATCAACACCTGAAAGCATTGCTCCATTAATATAGCCATAGTTTATGGCATTTGTTCTATTATCCGATTCTCCTTCCCCAAAGAAGAAATTCATAAATGCTTCGCTCACATCGGCATTTGTTGATAATAGAGCATTTGTAGTTCCTTCGATAATATTAAATGTTGCTAAAGATAAATCATTACCAATGATAGATTCAAATTCACTAGTTAAGAATCCTGGCACAAGACTAGTAAATAACGAAGAATAACTAACTATATTTGTATCTTCATAAACAAGTTTAAGACTAGTTTCATCAATTAAAATTTCACCCGAGTCTTCATTAGCTGTAAATGAATAAATACCTGTTTTAGTTAATGATCCGATAGGATGATCAACTTTTAAATATCCAATTGAAGATAATCCTGCAAGTATATAAATTGGATCATAATGTGTATAAACATAATTTTCGTTATAGTATTGAATAATTCCATTTCCTGTATCAAATGTATAATTATTTAATTTCATTAAATCAATAATTGATGTTACATTTGGATCAACTGTTGTTTTAAAAGTAAATTCACCTTCTTTTGTGGCTTTATTTACTAAATCAACATCAAGATTTTCAGCTTGTGGAATTGTTGAAATTTCAAAATATCCAAAATTTTTAACGTTTACTTTAATGGAAATTAGTTCATTTTCTACATTAATTTCAAAGCTAGAAACAAATTCATATAATGATGTATCCATATTGGCTAATTTAAATGCTGCTTCTAATAATGGATATGTACTAATTGTAGTTTCATTAATTGAACCTACTTCAAATTCTTCAATATAATAATGAGCATCATTTTTTAATGTAATTGTTGGAAAATCTTTAATATTGAAAGCCTTAAAAGTAATAATATCCCCATACATTAAATCATCCCAAATATTAGTTGTATCTTGTTTTATTAGATCTAAAGGGGTAACTTTGTTATCTATAATTTCATAAGTAAATGAATTATCATTTGCGTCTTTTATCATTCCACTTTCTTTACTTACTTCACTAGAAGAAAAATCGTCTCTAGATTCTTTTTTATACTCTTTAATATCTACATAGTTAGGTTTATAAGTAATTAATTTATTAAAACCTAAATAATCTGTCTTAGTAGCAATTGTGGATTGAACTTTCAAACCTATATTTTTAGTATTTATATATTTATTAGCAACATCTTTTATAGTCGTATCGTCTTCATAAACTATAATTTTAAATTTTTCATCAAATCCTTCCCCACTTACACCTACTTCAATAATTCCATCAGTATCCAATTTTGTACCATTAACTATAGATGTAGTAAATGAAGTTACTTCTTCTTTATCTGAAGAAGTAACTATATTATTAGAATCATCTAATGAATATAATGTATTAACTTTATATACTTTTAATCCATAAGTAGAAAATATTTGACCTCTTTTATAAGTGGTGCTCATATTAGTGGTATCAATTGCATAACTTATCTCATTAAGTGATTCACTAACATTAATTTTATATGAAGTTGTTCCATAAGGATCGCAATTAATCGTTACATCAAATTCTCCAATTTCATCAAGCTTTTGGCCTTCATCGAAGTTTAAAGTGTAGTTTTCTAAATAAAATTTATAATCAGAAATTTCTACACCATTTTCATACAAGGAAGCGTAAACTTTTAATCCCTTTGAAGAAAATTCTTCACCTTTTAAATATTTAACTTTAGTAGCTGAGATATCTAAATTTAATTTATATTCGTAGGTTACACTTTCGCTATTTACATTTACCAGTAATGAACTAATGATTTTTTCATCATCTACATAAGAAGCGTTTACTAAATAACTTCCTTCCTTATTACCAGTAATTTTTAATCCAGTCGCAGTGTTTTCAAGCGTTAATTCATCTTCTCCGTTAAATGTGTATTTAATGTCCTGCAATAAGTTAATATCTTTACTTGCATTAACATTTACTTCTAAAGAATTACCAACTAATAAATCAATAGAATTGTCTTGAAATGAAAAACTTTTTCGAGTTTCTACAATCGTTTCACTGCACGAAGTTAAAGGCAATAAGCCTAAAAAAGATGCACAAAAAAATAATCTAAAATTCTTATGAATTCTTTTTTTCCACATAAAATTTTCCTCTTGTGACTATTATGATTTTAATTTTTCATTAGTTAATTAAAATTTAAATAACCTTAATAAAAAATTAATATTTTACTTTTATTTAATTTAGTAAATTACTTTACTTTCGTTTGAAATCGTTATTAATTTCATGTGTAAATATTTTAAAATACTACACTATATGCAATATTTGTCGTTTTTTATTTCATTTTTAAAATTATAATAACGACATGAAAAATATTGCTAAAAAGAAGAAGAAAGATACTTTTTTTAAAAAATATATTAAACAACTGCCTTATTTATCTTTAATAATTAATTTTTTAGTGGCTTTATTTAATATTATTACCGGTTTATTTTTAAATTATTCTATTTTAATTATTGGTATTTATTCATTATTAATCAGTTTTTCTAAATTAGTTTCACTTTACTCAATAAGTAAAAATAAGGCAAATGATACTAGATTTAACTTATTAACAGCAATCCTGATTTTTATAAGTTCATTAATTTATATAATCTACATGGGCTTATTACTTAACGACTTAAATATCAAAACAAAGTATACCTTAGTCTATTCAATTTTTTTAGCTTTAATCGCTTTTACTCAATTAATTATAACAATCAGATCTTTTTTTAAAATTAATATTGATACATTAGCAAGAAGAAATTTACTATTGATATATTTTATTTGTGCTTTAACATCCTTATTAACTACTCAAATCGCTTTATTAAGTATTAACACTTCTCCTAGTATAGATACTAATTTTTATAATGGAATTAGTGGAATTTCGATTGGAATATTTACATTAATGATTTCTTTACTTATTGTCTTTTCTAAAAAATACTCATTAATAGTTAATAATAATTTTGCTTTTAAAGAAGTAGATTCTTCTAAAGATAAAAAATTAGATTTAACTAATAAAGAAAATTCTCTAGTATTAATTAAATCTAAAATTTATGGAACTTATATTTATTCATACTCTTATCAAGACGATTCAATTAGTGGAAATATCATTAAAATTAAACCTTCAATAAAGAATATAAATATTTTTATTAAAATTATTTTAATTATTTTAAGTGAAATATTAATTTTTATTTATTTAATAGGTTACTTAATATTTTTAATTTTACTTATTTTTATTAAAGATAAACTCATTAAAATAATGGAAGATAATGGCTTTAGATTAATGAATCAAATAAATAAAAGCAATAATTAAAGCGATATAACTAACTATAGTAATTAAAAATGCTAAAAAATTTAATAGTCTTTCTTTAGAAATAATAATTCCTAAAAAAGAAAAGATTGTTAAAACAACTTGAGTTATCACTCCTTCTAAAAAACTTGTAATTCCAACTATAATAGCAACTATAATTCCTACGATATACCAAATAAAGTTACTACCAGCATTATTAAAATTACTAGATAAATAAAAAATTAAATAAACTGATAAAAAAGCAATTATGATTAATAAGATGTTACTTATTGAATACCATAGTCTTTTTTTGCCATTACCAGTAGTTATTTTAGTAATCTTTTTAATAAAATGTAAAAATCTCATCGCTAATTCATCATTTCCTTAAATTATTAGGAAAATAAATGTCCTTCTTGTTTGTTAAGGCAATATCTTGAAGCTTAGTAGTAATGAAAATAGGATCTAAAATATCTTCAAGCACTACTTTTTGATTGTTAGACAATATATAAATATCACCTACATGACACATCTTTTCTATAATTCCAATTTTTAAATTAACGCTATTAATTGAATCATAAAAAACACTAATTATGGTACTACCTATAAATCCTTGCTTGATTAAAATTCTTTTATTTGTAAAAGCATATTCTTCTATTTTTTGTCTTTTACTAGCTGAAATAATCGAATAAATCCATAGCCACACTGGTATAAGGTGAAATAAGAAGAATATAGCTAAAAATACAATTACAATTGTAGGAATTTCTTTAACGTTAAGAACTAATAAAACAATAAATAAAGTATCGAAAATTAGCCAAATCAACGCAAAAGGTAGAAATTTTAATACAGAATTTAAAATGAATGACTTTCTTAAAGGTTTTCCTTTCCATAATAAGGATTCATCACTAGATAATGAATCCTCAATCGAAAAGTTATTTCCTTTAGTGTCATTTATAAAGTATTTTTCATCAACTGTTTTCATAAATAGTTAGTCCTCTATTAATAAAAAAATCAAAAATAGAACGATATATAATATAATAGCAAAATATTTATTTTCTTACATAAAATCTAGATAAAATTTTTTAAATGCATATTTGATTACCGCTTGAAAAAAATATATGATTGAAAATGTGGAAAAAATTAGAGCAATATTTTTGGATTTTGATTGGACATTGTTTGATCATAAAAGTAAATCATTTAATTTAAAAGGTGTAGAAGCACTAAATCTAGCACATCATAAAGGTATAAAATTAATTATTAATTCTGCTAGATCATATTACGCTTTAAAAGAATTAAAAACTTTTGATTTAATTCCTTTTGATGGCTATGTTGTCAATAATGGTGGAGCAACTATTATCGATAATAAAATACTCTATGCGTATTTTATAGCTGATGATATAAAAAATGAAATTATTGATTATCTAAATAAACACAATTATTCTTATAATTTAGTAACTTTATATAACACATATATAAATGAAACAGACAAAAAAATTATCGATGAATTCTATAGTTATTTCTACGAACCTTATCCATTAGACATTAAAGAGTATAAAGGTGAAAAAGTTTTAAGCATTCAGATATTTTCATATGAAGAAAGTGACCTAGTCTTAAAGGAACTAACATCAAAATTTAATCTTTTATACAATAGATTCACTTCTACAAATGTCGAATTAACTTCTAAAGAATTTTTAAAAAGCGAAGGTGTTAAAAATATCTATAACTATTTAAAATTAAATAAAGACGAAGCAATGGCTTTTGGAGATGATACTAACGATATTCCAATGTTTCAAATGGTTAAATACGGAATATGTTTAGGAAACGGGAAAGATGAAGCAAAAAAATATGCATATTATGTAACTGATAATATTGAAAATGATGGTTTATTTAATGCCTTAAAGCATTTCAATATAATCGATTAATCAATATGCACATCAAATAAAATTTAAAAATATTATCTAGATTTACTAACTTTTTTAATAATTAATATGGTAACTCCACCAATTGCTAAAATTGCAACAATGAACGAAGAAAGGATAATAATTGCTAACTTATTGTTATCTTTTTTTATAACTTTTATAGTGACATATTTTTCTTGACTAACACCATACTTGTCAGTAGCTTTAAAACCAAGCTTATATTCACCAGCTTTAGAAGTATCAACTTGTATAATTAAATAATCACCAGGTGAAGTGATTACTATCGATATACAACCATATCCTTTCTCTTTAACTTCATATGTGTCACTAGCATCCCCTCCATCTAGAAGAGTTACTTTCAATTTTGAATCAGCATTTTTATTAGCCTTACTAATTCTTTTATTACTAAAAGAACTTAATTTTAATTCGTTACTATTTTTATTACTTGTTATATTTAAACCAAAACTTATACTAACTAAACTTAATAATAAAATCCCTTTTTAATACCTTTCATTTCATTACCTCCAGGCTTTAGATTAAATAAGAGGCAATTATTATATAAAGCGAAAGTAATAATAACTATTTATTTATAATAAAAATCCCTGCATAACAGGGATTTTTTTATTAATTAGCTGCTGTAACTGTGATTGCTTTTTCTTCTTTATGAATTGTCATTATTGTTGAAGCGAAACTACAAACAATAGTAAGAATTAAGAAGATAAACATCGCTATATACGCAGGATCAAATGCATTATTATCAATTCCGGTTAATACATTTGAAATAAATAACATTTCTGTATTAAGTAACACACCTAAACCAACAACATAGAAGATAAATGGGACATAAGCTCCTACCTTAAAATCTTTAATTAGAATCAAGGCATTTGTAATAATTGCTACTACAAAGATTATTACTGCTGTTGTAGATACAGGCGAATATGAATTACCACCTCTAGCTGTATATATAATTAAAGTAATTAAACCTAAGAATAATGTTGCTAAAGTTACAAACCATCCAGGTGTTCTACTTTTAAGATAACCTAATACATTTTCCATATTATTCTTCCTCCTTTTTGAATGTTGAATAACCAAGTAAGGCTAATGAAGCTGCTGCAATTACTGCTGAAGCACTAATTACACCAATTATTGCTCCCTCATACCAAGTTACAACATCGATAACTTTAGAATCTGAAGTTAAGCCATTCATAGCTAGTGAATTAGCCATATTATAAAGATTTCTATGAGTTGCTTCTCTTAAATATCCAAGTAATTTAACATCTGATTTTGCTCTTTCTGCAAGAATTGATGACATACTTGTTCCACTTGTACAGAACATTGTTGTACCTGCTTCTAAAGCAAGTTGAGGTTCCATTAATGATTGTGGCTTTTGCCCAAAGTCAGTAGTAATGTTGCCTGTAAAGCCCCATTCTGTTTCCATGACGTTCTTCCAAAGATTAGAATCATGTCCTGTCCAAGTAACACCTAATCTATTAAATGCTCCCATAACACCAGTACAAGCTTTATCGTCTTCACCTGTTGTTTCAAAAGCATATTGGAATCCACGTAAGTAAATTTCTCTTAATGCTTGTTCGTTTGAGAATGTGCAAACACCAATTCTGTTTGTTTCTTGATCATTTAAGAAGAAATGCTTTAAGTAAGGAATAACGCCCTTTTCCATTGCTCCTTTAGTTTCAGCTTCTGCAAGTTTTCCACTAATAAAGCCATCTTCACTATAGTATTCAAAATTTCTTCCACTAAATGGAGTTCTATGGATGTTTGCACCTGGACCATACCAGCCAACACCGCCACCCCATAAGCCTTCTTCACCAAATGAAAGACCTACTTTGTGTGTTAAATCAACATTCCATGTTGAAGCAATAACTGTTTCAGTTGGGTATAAAACCATTGCTTCATTTGTCTTTTTCAAATTGCCATAATCGTCATATTTTTCATAATAAGATGATTTTGTCCAAGCAGCAGGACCATCAACAGCTGTCGTTTCAGGCTGATTAACTGATGGAATTGCAACTCTTCCCTGTCTAGTGAAATCTGCCATTTCATCTATAGTGATTTGGTCAAGTAAATCGTCCCAAGTTGAATCATCATAATCTACCCCAATCATCATTGCAATATTATAAGAGGTTGCTGTTGATCCAGTTGTAATACTACTAATATCACTATCACCTTTTTCATAAGCTGATGGATTATTATTAGCATCATATAAACTACTAATATCGCTAAGCATTTTTTCAGGAGCGCTAAAGCCAGTCATATTTTCAGGCCATGTCTTATCCCAATCACTTCTAGAAAGGTAAGTAACTATATCGTCTTCACCAGTCTTATAGTAATTAATATTGACATCATCAAATTGATTTGTAACTTTTCTATTTGTCTTGCTTAAAGAGTATTCATCTTTATTAAATGAACCTTTATTCCAAATTTTAGCATTTGCCTCATTTCCACTTTCACCTGTTGGCAATGTTGCATCTTTAGCTAAAAGAATATTATTTAATGCTTCATGAGCTCCATTTCCAATTGAAAAATAATATGTACCTTCATCTAAAATGTATGTTTTATTATTTTCATAATCATAACTTGCAATATCATTTAAATCTACAGTATATGTAATTTGCTTTGTTACATTAGGCTCAATAACTTCTGTTTTATAGAAACCACAAAGTTGAATTGCACTCTTTTCAACGCCATCTTCATAATAAGGTGCTTGAGCATAAATTTCTACTACATCTTTGCCTGCAACAGAACCAGTATTTTTAACACTTACTTTGATTTCTGCAGTCTTTTCTGCTTCGTTAACTGATAAACTATCAAATTTTTGTTCAAACGTAGTGTAACTTAACCCATATCCAAATGAAAATTGAACTTCATCAGCATAATTCCATCCACCATTTGATGCATAGCTTCCTTTTGCACTTGTTGCATTATATCTATTTAAAACTTGATCTTCATATCTTGTTTCATAATATCTATATCCAACATAAATGCCTTCATTATACATTAAATACTTTTTACTATCTGGATTTGTTACTTCACTCGAATTTGCAAATTCAAATTCGCCAAAATTTTGCATTGCAGGTGATGAAAAGCTACTAGTTGCATATGTATCAGCAAGTTTTCCACTTGGATTAACATTTCCAACAAGAATATCAACAACAGAATCAAGTCCAACTTCACCAGGACCACCAATATATAAACAAGCATCAATGTTATATTCATCAAGCCAATCTAATTCAGGTGTATTAAATGTATTAACTAAAACAATACGCTTTGTAAATGGACCATCCTTCATCGCTTGAAGAACTGCCTTTTCATCATCTGTTAATTGTAAATAGTTACTATCTGCATTGTCACCACTATTTAATAAATCATTTCCTTCACCACCAATTCTTGTTAAAACAAAAATTGCAGCGTCTTTATAAGTATTAAAACTTTCAGTAACTTCACTTGTAAATTTGCTTGGATTAATTTCAGGTGCTTGATAGGATACAGGAGTTGCGTTTGCACCCCATCCTCCACCTTCTTTTCTAGTAATAGCACCATCTTTAGCTTCGTATCCTGAAGCAAGTTGATCATTATAGAAATCATAAATTGTTTCGTTCATATCCAAACGATTATCTTTAGTGGCAGCCTTTAATAAATTAGTTTCACGCTCTTCACTAGCCGTAACACCGCCACTTCCAGTTCCACCATAAGCGATATCAACTGTTGAATATGACAAGAATGTAACTTTTGACCCTTTTGCTAAAGGTAAAGCCTTATTTTTATTTGTCATTAAAACAGTTCCTTCAGCTTGAACTTCTCTAGCTACATCTCTTGCATGATCTCTAACTTCTGTATAAGAACTAAAATCACTCTTAAAATGTGTTGGATCTTCTTGACTATCTTCAGATGGAACTACTTGTGTTCCAGAAATACCTAAATACTTATTTATGTAGGTACTCCATTCTTGCGTAACAATTTGACCACTTACACCTAAAATCCCTGTAAGAAGAAATGTAGAGGCAAGAACTCTATAAAGTTTCTTGTATCTTGTTATTTTTGTTTTCATATGTATTTCCTTCTAATTTAGTATATAGTCAGCAAAACTGACATTTTTTATTAAAAGTGATTGAAGTGGTACCTAATTCAAACACTTTATAACCTAATTTATTCTCCAAATTCGTTAAAAAAATAATTCTCAAAAAATGGAGTCCACCACTCTAAATAGCCAGCTTTAGTTGGGTGAATTGCATCAAACATATATAACTTATATTCATCATCTGTAATGTTGTTAAAATCCTCATCATTAAACATATCAATTATTTTTACTTTGTAATTTGGTAGAGAATTGTATTTATCCAAAACATCATATGATAAGTCAATAAGTTTTTTATAATCGCTACCTAATGTATGGCTTATAGATTTCATTCCACTATCAGCAATATAAGCATTGGTATAAAAATATATAGGACAATCCCAAGTGTTACGAACATAGTTAATAACATATTCCATAGCACCTATTGTTGTTGTAACATCAAAATCGTTTAAATTTAATTTATCTTGACTAGTAACACTACCAAATGATGATACATTAACCTTCTTAGCATCGTTAGTTGACAATTGACATATAAATGCATCAATATTTTTATTTTTATCAAACTTTTTACTATTTACTAATCTAGCCACATAACTATCATCAGTTAATGAACCTTTTAAAGTTGTTCCACTTTTTGCTTCTTTTTCAAAATTAACTCCATCAAGTGCCTTTAAGTATTCAGCAACACCTTGTTCGCCACTTTCCATTCCTAAAGTAACACTTGATCCTAACCAATACATTGTCTTTCCATTTAAAATATTTGTTTTTAGTTCGCAATTACTTGGATCATATTTCGAATCATTACCAGCAGCAAAAACTGAACAAGAACAGCTTGTTAACATCAAAAATGAAAATACTATTGTTAATAAATCTCTTTTTCTCATATTGTGCTCGATTTCTTTGTTACTATAATTATCCATTAAAAAAAGCCAATATATTTCAATTGGCATAAAAATGTATTTTTTTGGCAAAAATTTACTTTACTTGGCAATAATTTGCAAATTTTAGGCAATTATTTTTCTTTAATAGGAAACAAAATATCCATAACATAGAGATTATTTTGATCTTTAATAGTTAAGTTGCCATTATATTTTTCAACAATGTATTTTATGGATTTTGTTCCAAAACCATGTCCAGATGATTTTTTTGTTGTTAATGGCAAGCCGTTTTTAAATTGAAGTTTATTTTCATGGTAATTAGAAATATGGATATAAACCATGTTTGCCTTTTCAATCAATTTTAATGTTATTACTCTTTTTTCTTTGTCTTCGATTTTTGAAACTGCTTCAATAGCATTATCTAAAATATTTCCAAATAAGCAACATATATCACTAAAGCTCATGAAGTCTACTTTTTTGCCATCAGCAATATATGTAAAAGTAATATCTTTTTTCCTTGCTAATAGACTTTTATCAGTAAAAATGTAATCTAAAGCTTCATTTCCTGTTTTAGCAATGTCCTCATAGATTAAAACTTCTTTTTCAAGTTCTTTAATACTATTTTTTCTAAGATCACTATCATCTATAGACTTCAATGCACCAATTTGATGTTTCAAATCATGGCATTTAATATTAATTAACTCCATATTTTCCTGTGCAAGCTTATAGTATTGACTTTCAAATTCCAATTTTTGTTCTAACTCTTTATTGCTTTCTTTAAGTCGTTCGTTTTTAAATACATTAAATTGAATAGACAAAATCAAAACATCTAAAACAACTGAGTAAGTTTCGTAAATTGTAGCAACACTTAAATTGCTAAAAAGATCATAACGAATATGCCTAATAAAAATTCCTAATATAATCATTATTGTCAAAAAGACACCTGAAATTAGAAATGTTGATGTTGTTGGCAATTTTAATAACATTTCTGGTTTTAAACGGTAGAAAAAAGTAAACAAAAATATTGCATAAACAACTAAATACATGCAGCCAAGTATTACTAAATATTCTATTTTATTATATTGATTTATTAAGCTTACTCCGGCAAAACGTAAAATAAGACCAAACATATGGTGTGCTAAGTTTTGAATTAAGAAAGCTGCGATTGCATAAAATAAAGCCGGCGTTAAAGGCAAATCAAAACAAACTAAAACATAAAGAAACGCAAAAAGGTATGTTAATAAGTAAAATATATAATAACTAACTTCTTTTCCTAGAAAAGATAGTGTTGATTCGTTTGGAATAAAAAATGCTATTAAAAATGTAACTAATGCACATCCTAATAGTCTAATTAAAAAATATTTTCTTTTTTTAAATCGAATAAAAATTAATAAAATAGGAATTAATAACTGGATTAAAAAAGCAATCATTTAAAATCACCATAATAATTAGCAAGAGCATCTAAGAATTCTTTTTTCTTACTTCTTGAAATGTTTATAACAGTTCCATTTAAATAAGCACCATCATCAACAACTTTATCAACTTTTGCTAGATTAACCAAAAATGAACTATTGCACTTCGCAAAATGATATTTTTCTAATGCTTCAGCTACAACCTTCATTGAGCCTCTAACTTTATATTCTTCTTTTGAAGTGTGATAAAAGACATAATGAAGACTACTTTCAACATATAAAATCTCATTAATGTTAACTCTAATCATTCCCGCACTTGTATCAAGCATTAAATATTTTTTATTTTCATCATCTTGAATTCTAATTGCTTTAGCAAGTTTTAATGAAAAGTTAAAATATTCTACAGGTTTAATTAAAAAGTCCATAGCGTCAACTTCATAACCTTTAACAGCATATTTAGCCATATTTGTTATAAATATAATTGTGCTTTTAGAATTTGAAACTCTTAACTTTTTAGCAGCTTCAAGTCCATTCATAAATGGCATTTCAATATCTAAAAATATAATGTTAAAAAATGTTTTATCATCTAAAAAATTTAACGCATTAGAAAAAACTTCAACTTTGAATTCAGTAGAATTTTCCTTTTCATAACGAGACAAATATTCTTTAATAGTGTCTTGATATTTAACATCATCTTCAACAATTGCAATTCTTAACATAGGCTCACTCTTAACTTTATTTATATAACAACTATCAAATAATTAAAATACTTTTTGCATTTAATAGGTCCTTGTTATTTTATATAAATTGCAAATAAAATATAAGATTTTTTTATTATTATTTTAATTTATTCAAATAAATATGCCGTTTTTGCATGGTTTTTAAAAGTCAAAATTATTTTTTATATTTAATAAAAACACACATTTCTACATATAAATTATCATCTTTATCTACAATAATAGAATAACTTTCATCCTTGTTATTTATCACACTTAAAATCATCTTCTCTTTAGAAATATTAAATATACCCTTAATAATAAAGTATTTATTTTTTGCAAATAGTTTATCCTCTGTTAAATAATAATTATTTTTTATTTTTTTAAGCCTAAACTAATTATAGGTTTAGTTAAGTCTTTATTGGTAGTTAATCTATCATAATCTAATGAATATAAAGACAAATTATCAATATTAACAAAAGGATCAATTTCATCCCCTACCTTATAATTATCTTCACTACTACCATAAAAAGAAATTTTAGCTACTTTATTATCTTTATTCCTGATTAAATCACACTTGGTAAATCTTGACTTTACCTTTCTAAGCAATTCTTAGAAAAACAAAAAAGCCACCAAGCTCAGCAAAATAAGAATGATGGCTTAAGTGATTAAATAAGTATATTGTAAATATTTTATACTCTAACGATGTAGTCTTTCTTTCTAGGTGCTGCTTCCTTAGGTTCTTCATTAGCATAGCC
>CALVXH010000010.1 GCA_944368945.1 uncultured Bacilli bacterium | reverse complement strand
AACAAGCAAAGGTTCCGCTTTAATGTAATTGCAAGATTTTTCTAAAAATTCTTGCTTATGATTATTTATTTAGATAAAATATTAATCGTTCGTGTTTGAGAATGGAGGTGAGAAAAGAATGTCTAAAGTAGTAGTTAGAGAAGGTGAATCTCTTGATGAAGCATTACGTAGATTTAAAAGACAAGTCAATAAGGCTGGTACCATTCAAGAATGCAGAAGAAGAGAATGCTTTTTAAAGAAAAATCTTAAAAGAAAATTAAAGAGCGAAAACGCACGTAAAAAGTACAGATAAAAAGATCCACGAAAGTGGATTTTTTTGTTAATAATTTTTCCTCCGGATTGTTGTTCTAGTAAGGAGGATAAAATGAGTTATTATATTAAACAAATCGGAACTAAAGATTGTGGATTCGCATCTTTGAAGATGCTTTTAGCTATTGTATATAAAAATAAAGACTATTTATATTATTCTCAAACTAAAAAAGATGAAGCGTATTCGCTTTTAGACCTAATTAATATAGCAAATAAAGAAAATGTACATCTTAAAGGCTATAAATATGTAAATAAAGATACATTTTTTAGAATAAATAAATTACCTTGCTTAGTGGTTTTAAAAGTTGATAATTCGTTACACATGGTTTTAATTAAGAAAATTGCAAAAAGAAGTGTTCTTATTTATGATCCTAAAAAAGGTATTTATAAAATTAAAAAAGATGACTTTAAAAACTTGTGGAATGGTGAAATATTAGAAATTGAAGAGGTTGGTAGAACTAATTTTAAATGTAGTTACCTTTCTCCAATTCCTTTACGATATAAGATTTTTTCTTACTTTTTTCAAATATTAAGTTTAGTAACTATCTTAGGAGCGATGTTTTTTTCTGACTCTAACTATAGTTTTTTCATACCATTATTACTTTTATTGTCTTTTATTATCTCTGAAATTGCTTATAAAAAGTTATTAATAAGTAGCATGAAAAATTTTGATAGCAGTATGATTGATAAAATTTTTGATAGTCGCAAGAAATTTTATAAAGATAAGTACATAGAGATGAATAAATTTAAAAGTTTATTCATTGGACGACCAATACAAATTATAAACGCTGTAGTTGTAGTAATTGCAGGAGGAGTTATTTTAGGATTAAATAGTTATTTAAATGTTATAAATATATTATTTATCATTTCTGTAATTATAATTTTTGAAATAATTGAATATAAATACTTTATTAAAAATGATTATGTGACCCAAAAAGAAAGCGAATTATTTTATAAAGAGGAAATTAAAGATTATAAAGAAACACTAATATCTCTTCAAAAAAAAGTTTATCGTCAAGTTAGTTTTATTAGCTATAAAAAGTATATTGTTGCCTTTTTAATTGGAGTTATTTGTTTACTTTATGCTGCATTTACTAATGAGATAAGTCTTAATTTTATTTTATTCCATGCATTTTTATATTTTTACATCGGTGAAAATGTTAGTAAGATTATGAAAATTTATCTTAATAATAGTGAATATAGGCAGTTTAAGTGCCTTTATAAATATTATTGTGATGAAATTTAGCCATTAATCTTAGAAAATTAATTATTAAATAATTAAAAATATTCTTTCTGTATTTTTTTCATGCTAAAATGATTTCACTATGAATTTAGATTTTAATAGCGAAATATCGCAAGATGTAAGTGAATTTGAACCTTTATACAATAGGTTATTAGAAAAGACATTAACAATGCTAAATAAGTCTACAAATTGTTTAATGAGTGTAACTTTTGTTAATAAAGATCAAATTCATCAAATTAATAAAGAATACCGTAATATTGATAGGCCAACAGATGTCATTAGTTTTGCCTTTTTAGATGATGAGAATGAAAAAAATATTAAAGGTGATTTTCCTATTGATTTAGGTGAAATATATATTTGTTACGATGTAGCTGATGAAAATAGAAAATCTTATGGCAATAGTCTTAAAAGGGAATTATGCTTTTTATTTGTTCATGGCTTGTTGCACCTTTTAGGGTATGACCACATGACAAAAGAAGACGAAGAGATTATGTTTCCTCTTCAGGAAAAAATTTTAGAAGGAGAACTTTAATTATGAGTAAAGAAGAATTGGTTTTAAAAGCTATTGAAGCTCGTGATTTAGCTTATGTACCATATTCCAAATTTGCTGTTGGCGCAGCATTATTAACTACAAGTGGAGAAATTTATCAAGGCTGCAACATTGAAAATGCTTCTTTTGGCTTATGTATGTGTGCTGAAAGAAATGCTATTTATAATGCTTATTGTCATGGTATTTCTCAAGATGACATTGAGGCTTTAGCAATTGTTGCAGATACCGATGGTCCAGTTTCACCTTGTGGTGCTTGCAGACAAGTAATAAGTGAATTATTTCCTAAAGATGCTCCTATTTATTTAGCAAATTTAAATGGAGATATTAAAGAAACAAATGCTGAAGAGCTATTGCCTTATGCATTCGAAAGCAGTGATTTATAATTATGAAAAGTGGATTTGTTTGTTTAGTTGGTCGTTCTAATGTAGGAAAATCAACTATTTTGAATCGAATTATAGGTAAAAAGATTTCAATTGTTTCTCCTAAATCACAAACAACAAGAAACTCTATTCAAGGAATTTATAATGATGATGAGTCACAAATAGTCTTTATTGATACTCCTGGTATTCATAAACCTAAAAACACTTTAGGTGAAACAATGGATAAAGTTTCATATTCTTCAATTAGAGATTGTGATTTGGCTATTTTTGTTGTAGATGCAAGTAAACAATTTAATGAAGGGGATCAATATTTATTCGATCACTTAAAATTTGATTGTAAGGTTATTGTTGTTTTAAATAAAATTGATGAAACTAATGTCGAATTAATCAATGATTTAAAAGAAAGATATAATAAGCAATATAATCCTTTAGAAATAGTTCAAACATGTGCTTTTGATGGCTTTGGTATTAAAGACTTAATTGAAGCAATTAAAAGAAACTTAGATGAAGGTCCTCAATATTATGATGTGACTACAACAACTAATAGAGATTTAGCTTTTAGGATTCAAGAAATTATTCGTGAAAAAATGCTTAATTTATTGAGAGAAGAAGTTCCTCATTCATCAACTGTTATTTGTGAAAAAATAGATGAAGAAGAATATCCAATGACAATATATGCAAAAATTATCGTTGAGAAAGATAGCCAAAAAGGAATAGTGATTGGTGCCAGAGGAAGCATGATTAGAAAGATTGGTACATACGCTCGTCAAGATATCGAAACGATGATTGGAAAACATATAAATTTACAATTAAACGTACAAGTAGTAGAAAATTGGCGTAATTCTAGTAGATTTTTAGTAAGAAATGGCTTTAATTCATAATGGAATTAATTAAAGGAATTGTTGTTTCACTATCAAAATACAAAGATAATGATGCAATAATTAATGTTTTAACAAAAGATAATATTGTCCCAATAAATATTAGAGGTGCTTACTCTAAAAATAGTAAGTATTTAAAATTTGCTCATACATTTTATGAAGGCGAATTTGAAATCTATAAAGGCAATACAAAGTATTTTAAACTAAGGAATGTCAATATTCTTTTTGATAGCGAAAGTTTTTATGATGATTACTCGATACTTGTTTGCTTAGAGTTAATTAAAGAAGTATTTACAAAAGCATTTTCTAATGATGAATTTACTAACAATTACCTTTTGTTATCAACAACCTTAAGACATTTATCTTCTAAAAGTGAGATTATCAAATATACATTATTATATATTGGTTTTTTTATTCGCATTTCTGGCTATTCAATCGTAACAAATAGATGTCAAAATAATTCAAAAGAAGGAGACGTATATTTTTCTTTTGAAAATGGTGGTCTAGTTTATGGTAAATCTGCAACAAATAGTGATTTTGAACTTGATAGCGAGGAAGTTAATATTTTAAAAATAATTTTTGAAAATAAATATGCTATTGCTGCTAGTAAACTTAGCTTCAAAAATAATAAATATTTATCAATTTTAACTATACTTTGTAATTTTATTTCGTATTATAACAATATTAATATTGTTTCTTTAAAAATGTTAGAAAAAATACACTCATAGTGTGTTGACAAGTTTACTTAATATCTTTAAACTATTTGTCATTGAGGTTTATCGTGGGATTAATTAGTAGAGTATTTACGATAATAATTATTTTATAAAAATAATTAGTTTGCTTAATAAAGTTTAATAGGAGGTTTTAAAATGGATAAAAAGTTTGAAACAGTAGTTACGCATTTGCAAACAACAGGATATGTATTTCAAGGCTCACAAATTTATGGTGGATTAAGTAATTCATGGGACTATGGTCCACTTGGAAGTGAACTTAAGAATAATTTAAAAGAGTTATGGTGGAAAAAATTTGTTAATGAATCACCAACTAATGTTGGTATTGATGCAGCAATTTTAATGAATCCACGTGTTTGGCAAGCTACAGGGCATGTTTCAACATTTAATGATCCATTAATAGATTGTAAACATTGTCACGCTAGACATAGAGCAGATGATTTAATATCATCTCAATTCCCAGATGCTGATGTTAATGGAATGTCAATGGAACAAATGAATCAATTTATTAAAGAACACGATGTTAAATGTCCAGTTTGTGGAAAATCTGATTTTACTGATGTTAGACAATTTAATATGATGTTTAAAACTCATATTGGTGTTACAGAAGATTCAAAAAGTGTAGTCTATTTAAGACCTGAAACAGCACAAGGTGTATTTGTTAACTTTAAAAATGTTCAACGTACAACACGTAAAAAGTTACCTTTAGGTATTGCGAACGTTGGTAAGTCATTTAGAAATGAAATTACTCCAGGGAACTTTATTTTTAGAACTCGTGAATTCACACAAATGGAGCTTGAATTTTTCTGCAAACCAGGTAC
The DNA here is from genome assembly GCA_944368945.1 of uncultured Bacilli bacterium. Taxonomy (GTDB): domain Bacteria; phylum Bacillota_I; class Bacilli_A; order RFN20; family CAG-826; genus Onthovivens. Next base: position 29,658 of record CALVXH010000010.1, on the reverse strand, counting down.
TGATTTAGAATGGTTTAAATATTGGAAAGATTTTTCTATTAGTTTTGTTGAATCATTAGGTATTAAGGCTGAAAATTTAAGATTTAGAGATCATGAACCAGAAGAATTAGCTTTCTATTCAAAAGCGACAACTGATATTGAATATAAATTCCCATTTGGATGGGGTGAAATTTGGGGTATTGCTGATAGAACAGACTACGATTTAAAGCGTCATCAAGAATTTAGTGGTGAATCATTAGAATATCTTGATCCAGAAACCAATGAAAAATATATTCCATATTGTATTGAACCAAGCTTAGGACTTGATAGATTATTCTTAATGGTTGTTACTGATAGTTACGATGAAGAAAAACTTGAAAATGGTGAAATCAGAAAAGTTATGCATTTAAAACCATTCTTAGCACCTTTTAAAGCAGCTATTTTACCTTTAAATAATAAGTTAGCCGATAAAGCATTAGAAGTTTTTAATGACTTAATTCCTTATATTAGAGTAAATTACGATACTACAGGAAGTATTGGTAAAAGATATCGTAGAAATGATGAAATAGGTACACCATATTGTGTAACAATTGATTTTGATACATTAAATGATGAGTGTGTAACTGTAAGAGATCGTGATTCAATGCTTCAAGAGAGAGTCAAGATTTCAGAATTAAAGGACTATTTATTAAACAAGACATTCTATAAATGAGCACTATATTTGATTTAGCAAATGATATTTTAAAGTCTGCAGACATTGTAGAAGTAGTTTCTCACTTTATTAAATTAGAAAAGAGAGGAAAAAACTATGAAGCACTATGTCCTTTTCATGATGACAAAAAGTTAGGAAACTTTTATGTCAGTCCTGATAAAGGTATTTTTAAGTGCTTTGCATGTAATTCAGGTGGCAATGCTATAACATTTGTTCAAAAATATACAAATTGCAGTTTTGCTGAAGCTGTAAAAAAGACCGCTGAAATTATTGGCTATAAGGATGATAGACTTAATGAATTTGTTCAAGTTAAAAAAATAGACCCTAAAATTCAAAGTATTTATGATTGTTTAAAAGATATTGCTAATTTCTATGAAACAAGTTTATATCAATCTGATAATTCGAAGGATGCTTTAGATTATTTGCATAATAGAGGCTTAAGCGACGAAGTCATTAAGTACTTTAAAATTGGATACGCTCAGTTAAAAGGCGAGAATATTATTAATTTTTTAACTAAGAAAGGATATTCTTTACAAACAATAAGTGACGCTGGAATTTTAAATTTGTCGCAAACACCATATAGAGACATAAACTCTGGCCGAATTGCTTTTACAATTACTGATAGAGATAATAATGTAGTTGGTTTTAGTTGCCGTAAGTTTAGAGAATTCGATGATTCTAATGCGAAATATATTAATACAAGTTCAACAAAGGTTTTTAATAAGTCGAATATCTTATTTAATCTTTATAATGGAAGTATTGAGGCTAGAAAAGTTGGTTATATTTACATATTAGAAGGATTTATGGATGTAATTGCATGTTATAGAGCAGGCATAAAAGCTGCTATTGGTTTAATGGGTACTGCCTTAACGAAAGAAAACATCCAACAACTTAGATATTTAAAATGTGACATAAGACTTTGCCTTGACTTAGATAATCCAGGACAAACTAACACAATTAAAATTGCCCAATTATTAGATGAAAACTCTATTAAATATGAAATTGTAAGTAACAACGTTGACTTTAAAGAAAAGGATAGTGATGAAATATTAAAATCATATGGTCCTGAAAAGTTGAGATCTTATTTAACTACGTTAATTAATAAGGGAGAATACCTAATTAATTATTATTCTAAACATACTGATTTAACTTCTTTAGAAAATAAAAAAGATTTTTTAAGTAAGATGGTTCCATTTCTAGGAAGTTTAAAAGATCCGCTAGATTATGAAGAGTATGTCAATAAAGTCAATCTTAAGACTGGCTTTAGTAAAGATATTATTAATAAATACGTTAAGAAATTTGTTAAGAGTGCCACAAAAGAAGATGCTAAAATAGCAGATGACGAAGAAGAAAGAAAGCTTGTTGCGAGAGATAAAGTAATATCGAGATTAAATTTAGCTGAAAAACAAGTATTAAGATATATGCTTGAAAATAAAGATGCGGTTAAAATTTATCAAGAACGATTAGGATACTTTGTTGAACCTTCATATAGAAATATTGCAAGTTCAATAGAGGAATTTATTGTTCACCAAGGTGATACAAAAGATTACGATGTGCAAAATATAGTTAATTATCTTTCTGATGATTCTTGTAATATTACTAATAAAAATAAAGTTATTAACGATATTTCTGGAATTTTGATTGATACATCAAGTTTTCCACCATATTCTGAGGAAGAAATGCTTGGAATATTAGATACCATTAATATTGAAAAAGCTAAAAATCGAGTTGAACAAGATTTGGAAGCTTCTTCAAAAGGACAAAGCGATATTGAAAAAGCAGAATTAGCGAAGGCTGCTTTTGCAAGAAAAACTAATCTTATTCAAGATTTAGATAAAAAAAGGAGGTAACAAACATGGCTACTAGCAAAAAGAAAAAAGTCGAAGAAATGGAAAATGAGGATTTAGAAGAAGAATTAGATAACGATGCTGATGATAGTGTGGTTATCAAGGATGAGGATGAAGGTATAAAAAGTTTAGACCAAGTTGTTAAAGAATTTGAACAAAAATATAAAAGTTCTAAAGTTATTGACCAAGATGAGTTTTTAGATGCTACAAGTTATCTTGATTTAAATGATGACGATTATGAAAAAGTATTTGAACGTTTTAAGAAAGCTGGTTTTGAATTAACTGGAGGTGAAAAAGATACTGATCTTGACGATGTTGATATTCCAGATAATTTAAGTGAAGAAGAATTAGCTTCTGCTGATGACGATTATGATGATATTGACCTTGAAGATAACGAAGAATCACAAATCGACGTTAACAATCTTGAAAATTTCGAAAACCCAGATGTTAAGGTAAATGATAGTGTTAAATTATATTTAAAAGAGATCGGTAGAGTCCCATTATTAAAGCCACAAGAAGAACAAGAATTAGCAAAAAGAATTGTCGCGGGTGATAAAGCTGCTAAAGATAAACTTATTACCGCTAATTTACGTTTGGTTGTTTCAATTGCAAAGCACTACATTGGTAGAGGAATGCAATTTTTAGACTTAATTGAAGAAGGAAATTTAGGCTTAATGAAAGCTGTTGATAAATTTGACTACACTAAGGGTTTTAAATTTTCAACATATGCTACTTGGTGGATTAGACAAGCAATTACTAGAGCAATTGCAGACCAAGCACGTACAATTAGAATTCCAGTTCACATGGTTGAAACAATTAATAAAATTACAAAAGCACAAAGACAACTTACTCAAGAATTAGGTAGAGATCCAACAGAAGAAGAAATTTCTGAAAAATTAGCTGACCCAACTTTAACACCTGATAGAATTAGAACAATTACTGGATTAGCATTAGAACCAGTATCTTTAGAGAGCCCAATTGGTGAAGAAGATGATTCACACTTAGGTGACTTTGTTGAAGATAAAGATAGTGTTTCACCAACTGATTACACAACTCAATCATTAATTCGTGATGCATTATATAATGTAATGAATGATTTAACTGATAGAGAAGAAAGAGTTTTAAGGTTAAGATATGGTCTTGACGATAATAGACCTAGAACACTTGAAGAAGTTGGTAAAGAATTTGGTGTCACAAGAGAAAGAATTCGTCAAATTGAAGCAAAGGCTATTAGAAAATTAAGACATCCTAATAGAACTAAAAAATTGGATGATTTTCATTAATAATGATTTCTAAAAGATTAAGTGCAATTGTTAATTTAATAAAAAATGATAACAATATAGCTGATATTGGCAGTGACCATGGCTATGTTCTTTTAGAGTTGCGAAAAAAAGGGTTCGTTTCACGCCTCATGGGTGTTGAAAATAAAAAGAACCCTTTTTTACATCTAAAAGAAAATGTGGCTAGAAGTGGATATCAAAATATTGAATGTGCCTATTCTGATGGTTTAAATGATGTTGACAATGAATTTAAAACAATTGTTATAGCTGGAATGGGATTCGATATTATTAAAAATATTATTTTATCTAATAAAGAGAAATTAAAGTATATTAACAATATTATTATTGATTCTCATACTGATAAAAGTAAAGTACGTCCATTTTTCATATCACTTGGCTACGATATTGATGATGAAGTAGTTATTTTTGAAGATGATATTTATTATGATCTTGTTAGCTTTAAAAAGTGCAACAATATACAAAAATACACTATGGAAGAACTTGAATTTGGTAAAACAAATTTATTAAATAAGTCAAACGACTTTAAAAATATGATAATAGATGAAATAAATAAAAATATAACTATTATTCAAAAAATTAATGATCCAAGTTCACTAAGGGTTGGTGAATTAAATAAAAGGAATGATTATTTAAGAGGTATTATAAAATGAAAACTAAAGCATTGTTAAGAAAGCTGTCTACATTTTTTCCAAAAAAGTTAGCTGAGGCATATGATTATCCTGGCTTACAAGTTGGAAAGTTAAAAGAAGACACTAATAATGTACTTTTGTGTTTAGACTTTGATGAAGATGTATTAAATTACATTTTAAATAATAAACTTGAAAGTCAAATTGATTTGATTATTACACATCATCCATTTATTTTCGGCAATAAAAAAGATATTTTAGCTAATGATAATAATAAAAATTACCTTTACCACAAAATGGAAGAACTTAATATTCCAATTTATAGTTTTCATACTAATTTTGATAGTGGGAAAAATGGTATGAATGATGCTTTAGTTGAAAAACTTGGATTAATTAATACGCATAGATTAATTAGTGAACCTATGGCTTGTGGTGGAGAATTACCACATGAAATGGATATTAAGGAATTTGCTAAATACGCTTTAGAAAAACTTAATGTTGATTATGGCTTACTTTTAAATTATGGCAATAAAACAGTCAAAAGTGCTGCCATAATTGGTGGTGGTGGATGGAGAGGATTTAAGGCCGCTCAATTAGAAAGCTACGATATTTTTATTAGCGGTGATATTCCTCATCATGGAAGAAGAGATGTTGTTGCTAATAAATATAACTATTTAGATTTGCCACATGAAGTAGAAAACATATTTATGGAACAAATGAAAAAAATACTATTATCGTTTGATAATAGTATTAATGTTTCTTGTCTATATCAGGAACAGTTTCCCGAAGTGATTTGTAAGTAAAGTAGTTATAAATATCGTTTACTATATTTTGTGGAACGCTTCCATCTGATACAAGTAGTATTCTTTTATCGGATGGAATTTTTAATACCATCGCATCCTTAACATCTTTAACTATGGCATAAAGTAGATTTTTAGTAGTTAAGTGGTAGTATTCTAGTAGATATTTATCATGTGAAGTGGTATCAGTAATGAAAATGATGACATCATTATCTTTTAATTGCTCTGATAAATTTTTCTTTCTTTCATAATTTTCATCGCTCATTTCATCTTCAACGATTGCATTTGGCAATAAACTTTTAAGATAATCAAGCGAACTATCAAAACTTGAACCAGCAATTTCAGTTTGATAGAGAATATGTGTTTTAGCTTTATTAAATTCTCTTTCTGTAATTACGGCTTTAGCTTTGCTTGCATCATTTACATCATAAAAAATAAAACTATATTTTGATTCTTTAGATATATAGTTTGCTTCAATGGTATTAGTGTTACCAATAAAGATAATATTATATTTCCCTTTAGAATTATTAATAAAATCTAATTTATCTTTTACATTCTTAGAAAGTGTTTCAAAGAATCTAAAGTGTTCTTTTTTTAAGGTGTTTAAAGTATCGTGATCGCAGCCATATGGAGAAGTTAAAACAATTGTGTCATTGTTAAGATGTTTTAAAAAATCAACGAAACCAACAGCAGGAATATCAACTATGTTGATTCCAAGTTGTTTTAATTCCTTTTTGACTGCGCTGGCATTTAATAGGCCACCTAAAAGAATGATTTTTTCTGTAGGAAAATCAAAACGTGTTTTTCTAGCAATATTTAATAAGTTTTCCATTGCTGGAGAATAACCAGCTGGAAGTATTAATGTTGTATCCATGCTAATATTTTAACATTTATAATGAAAAAATCATCCAAATTATATAAAATTATAAACTATGAAATTTAGTGCATTTAATATTAACAAAGATTTAATTAAAATCTTAGAACAAAATGGTTATGTGGAAACAACACCAATTCAACAAGTTGTTATACCTAAGGCATTAAAAGGTGAGAACATTATCGCTAAAAGTGAAACTGGTAGTGGTAAGACACACGCTTTTTTAATTCCAATTATTGAAAATTGTGTTGAATCAAACCTCTTACAAGCAATTATTCTTGCTCCATCTAGAGAATTAGCAAGACAAACTTACAAATTTGCTAATCAAATTATTAGTGATATGAGCTATAAGAAAATTACTGTAAAACTATTTATAAGTGGTGAAGATTCAAATAAAGATTTAAAGTCATTTAAAAATGGATGTAATATTTTAATTGCAACACCTGGCAAGCTTAGAAGTTTAATTGAAGAATCAGATTTTGATATGTCTATGGTAAAGACTTTAGTCTTAGATGAAGCAGATATGTTACTTGATAGTGGCTTTTTTGATACTATCGACGCTATTTTTAAAAAATGCGATAAGAATCTTCAAGTTGAAGTTTTTAGTGCAACTATTTCAGAAGGACTTGAAGTGTTTTTAAAGAAATACATTTCACCTGATTATGTTGTTACATCAACTAATAATGAATTAACTTCTAAAACTGTTAAACATTATTTTATAAATACAAAGCATAAAGATATAAATGAATTACTTTTATTATTTATAGATCAATTTAATCCATACTTACTTCTTATTTTTGCTAATTCAAAGAAGAAGACAAGAGATATTTATAACTTTTTATCATCTAAAAAAATTAAATGTGGAATTTTAAGTGGTGAACTTGAAGCACGTGAAAGAAAATCAATGCTTAGAAGAATAAATAATGATGAATTTAGAGTTGTTGTTTGTTCTGATTTAGTTAGTAGAGGATTAGATATACAAAATGTATCCGATGTTCTAAGTGTAGATTTACCTAATAACCTTGAGTATTATTATCACCGTGCTGGAAGAACCGGAAGAAATTTTAAAACTGGTAATAGTTACGTTTTCTATGACCACGATACCTTTGATTTGCCATTAAAATTAATTAATGATGGTCTTGAAGTTAATTTTTTAAAGGTAGAGAATAATTCTTTTGTTCCTATGGCATCCCCACTTAAAGAAAAAAAGAGAAGTAAGAAAATGCCTACTGAATTAGATATAGCTATTAAGAAAGCTAAAATTACTACAATGACTAAAAAGGTTAAACCTGGATATAAGAAAAAGGTTAAAACTGCAATTGAAAAAGTAAAACGTAAGCATAGAAGAGAAATTATAAGAAAAGATATTCGTAGACAACGTGAAGAACGTTATATTAAAGAAAGTAAGGAAAAATAATTTATGAGTAATGAATTACCTATTTTAATTGGTAGTCATGTTCCAATGTGTGGTTCTAAATATTTTTTAGGTAGTGTAGAAATTTCATTAAATAATGGCGCAAATACATTCATGTTTTATACTGGGTCTCCACAATCGCTTGCTAGATCTCCTATTGAAAAATGTAAGATTGATGAAGCAGTAAAATTAATGGAACAATCTAATATTGATATTAATAACGTTGTATGTCATGCTCCATATCTAATTAACTTAGGAAATGACGTTTCTTCATATAAGTTTGATTTTTCTAAAAAGTTATTAGCTTCAGAAGTAGACAGATGTCACAAATTTCATGTTAAAAAATTGGTTTTACATCCAGGAGCACATCTAGGATTAGGTGTTGACCAAGCAATTAAAAATATTGCTTATGGAATAAATGAAGTATTAAAAGATGTCGATTATGATATCAAAATTTGTCTTGAAACTATGGCTGGAAAGGGAACTGAAGTCGGTTCTAAATTAGAAGAGATTAAAAAAATAATTGATTTAATCGATAAAAAGGACAAAATAGGCGTTTGTATAGATACTTGCCATCTTAATGATGCTGGTTATGATCTTAGTGATTCAAATGCTTTTTTAAAAATGTTTGATGACATTGTAGGCTTAAAATATTTAGAAGTTGTGCATTTAAACGATTCGCTAAATACTAAAGGTGCACATAAAGATAGACATGCAAATATAGGATTAGGAAAAATCGGATATAAAATCTTAAGAGAATTTGCATTTAATCCTATATTAAAAAATGTCCCTAAAATTTTAGAGACACCTTATTTTAATGGAAAATCACCATACAAACTTGAAATAGAAATGTTAGTTAATAATGATTTTAATTCAAGTAATTTTTTAAAACTATAATTTATCAATTTCAGAGAACAAGGTTGAAAGTGCTTCTTTTTGAGAAACTGTTTTAAGAATTTTTCCTTTTTTAAAAATAATAAAGGAATCTTTTCCACCAGCTAGACCAATGTCTGCATTTTTACCTTCGCCTATTCCATTAACAACACATCCCATGATTGCAACAGTGATATATTTTTTATTTTTAATTAAATAATCAAGTGTTTCATCAGCCATTTTTGCTGTATTTGTCACTTGGCATCTACCACAAGTTGGGCAACTAATAATTGTTGGATAATTTGGATATAATCCAAGGTCATGGAGTAGTCTAACACAGGTTTGTACTTCTTTTTGAGGATTATGTGTTAAAGAAATTCTTATTGTTGAACCAATTCCTTCTAAAATAAGTGGAGCTAAGGCACTAACTGAACGAATGATTCCTATATCATCATATCCACTTTCTGTAACTCCAATATGCAAAGGATAATTAGTCTTTTTTGCAATTTTTCTATAAGCATTCAATGTTACTAATGGATTTGAAGCCTTCACGCTTATTACAATGTCAAAAAAGTTATAAGATTCAAAGATTTTAACGTATCGAAGGGCGCTTTCTACTAGTTTATCTTCCTCGCTCATAGTGTTATCTTCAGCTAAGTCTTTTTCTAGCGAACCTTTATTAACTCCTATTCTAATTGGAATATGTTTTTCTTTAGCTTTAGCGATTATTGCTTCTAAGCCTTCTATTCCTCCGATGTTGCCAGGATTAATTCTAATTTTATCAGCTCCTGATTCCATTGCTAATAATCCAAGTTTATAATCAAAATGAATATCTGCGACAATTGGAATTGATATTCTCTTTTTAATTTCTTTAAGTGCAAGAGCATCATCTTTATCTAAAATGCTAACACGCATTAAATCAGCACCTAAAGCGGCGCATTCATTAATTTGACTAACGACTTCATCAACATGGTCTGTCTTAATATCACACATTGATTGAATGGCAATTTTATTGTTTCCACCAATAACTAGATTGCCAACTTTTACTGGTTTCGTTTTTTCTCTAAGTTCCATATACAAATATATTATTAACTTCACTAAAATTATACAATAGTATAATAAAAATAATGGAAAGTCTCCTCTAAAGGTGATATAATTCTAAAGCATTTAGAGGAAGGAGCTATTTTTATGCGTGATAACATTATTTTAAAATGTACAGTATGTGGTGAGGAACAATACATTACATCAAAGAATAAAAAGAACAATCCTGACAGATTAGAAAAAAATAAATATTGTCCACATTGCCAAAAAGTTACAGTTTTCAAAGAAAAGAAGTAATCTAAATGATAAAAACTTTTCGTTTTGATAATGATACAAAAGAGTTTAGTGCCAATAGTTATGTTGTTGGTGAAAAAAACGGACCTTGTGTTGTTATTGATTTAGGATCAACAAACGAAAGAATCATCAACTATATTAAAGAGAATCATACAACTTGTGTTGGTATTTTATTAACACATGGACATTATGATCACATTAGGGGAATTAAAAAGTTTCTTGAACACTATAATTGCACAGTCTTTGTTAGTGAAAAAGATGACGAAATGTTAGATAATTCCAGATTAAATGGTAGCCTAATGATTGATGGATCTGAAAAAGTCGTTACATTAGGAACAAATAGAAAATATTTGCTTGATGATGAAGATGAAATTTCTTTTTATGGTGGCTTATTATTTTTTAAAGTAATAGAAACACCATTTCATACTGATGGAAGCGTTTGCTACCTATGTGAAAAGGAAAATGCATTATTTACTGGCGATACATTATTTAAAGGGTCAATTGGTAGAACTGATTTGCCAAATGGGAAAGCTCGTTTGATTAAACCAAGTTTAGAAAAGTTAAGGAAGCTAGATCCAAAATTAGTTGTATATCCAGGGCATGGTGATTCAACGACTTTAGAAAAAGAGTTAAAAGAAAATATTTATTTAAATGGAGGTTATTAAGATGAACGTTACAGAATTAAGACCAGGCAATTATTTTAAAGAAGATAACAACTTATATTTAGTTATTGATATCTTATTAAATAAGACAGCAATGCGTAAGATGGTTGCTAAAGTAAAAGTTAAGAATGTCAGAACTGGTGCAATCACTGAAATGAGTGCAAATAGTGGTTACCAAGTTGAAACAATCAGACTTGAAAAGAAAAAGATGACATACTTATATCGTAATGGCGATGCTTTAGTTTTCATGGATGGCGAAACATATGAACAAATCGAAATCCCAGAAAGCAGATTAGAATGGGAAATCAAGTTCTTAAAAGAAAACCAAGAAGTAGAAATGGTTACTTACGAAGACGAAATTCTTGGAATTAATTTACCATCAAAAGTTACTTTAAAGATTACTCACTGTGAACCAGCTGTTAGAGGCGATACAGTTAATAAAGCAACAAAAGAAGCAACACTTGAAACTGGAATTACTGTTAGAGTTCCTTTATTCATCAATGAAGGCGATGATGTACTTGTTCGTACAGATACCGGCTTATATGATGGAAGAGCTAACAACTAGTTTTATTAGAGAATATTAAAATGATAGAGTGGTGGGCAGCTTTACTTTGGTGTATATTCACTTTAGTAATTGGCGCTGTAGCTGGTTTCTTTGGAGCAAGATATTTTTTCAAAAAACAACTTCAAAAAAATCCTCCTATTAATGAAAAAATGATACGTGTTATGTATCAACAAATGGGAAGAAAACCTAGCGAAGCACAAATTAGAAATATAATGAATAGCATCAATAAGCAAAACAAAAATTAAAAAATAAAATACTCACTTAAAGCTGATAAAGAGGCAAAAAAGTGAGTTTTTTATTGGCCTGCACAATATACTGATGTCAATTAGGCTATATCTTATTATATAAATTAGAATAAGTGTAATAGTCAATAAAAAACACGATAACAATCGTGCTTTTTTTATTTTTATTATTGAGTGGAAAAGTTTTCCACATTACTATAAAACTACTAATTTATTACTAAATAACTACTAATTACTTTTTATTCCATCCTGCAGTATTCTCTGTATGATTAATAATTTTAATAATATTTGATTTATGCTTATAAACTAATAAGGCATATCCCAAAGTGGCTAAAATTGGGAAATATATACAAGCATGCGGACCATATTCTGATAGCATTAAGTATCCACTAATATGATTGCCACATAATGCAAAGACAATATAGACAATCCAAGTAAAAATCATATAAGAACCACACATAGTTAATGATGATAATGAAACATATTTTTTAAGTTTAAGAGTAATAAAAAATATCGGCATAAAAAATGGAATAGCAGTCCAACTAGTTGAAAGAGCAAATCCGCAATAGGTCGCAACAATCTTTCCACCTTTAAAATTTAAAAACATGCTATAAGAATGGCCAATCATTCCTCCAAAAGCTACAAGATAATACGCTAATTCGTTTAAGGTATTACCTTGACCTAATACATTAAATTCTTGATTTTCGCCTAGCATAAAATCTTTTAATGTAGATAGATTATTAAATAAGAGAAAGGCTACAATAAATGGAACAATTACTTTTAATATATCTAAAGTGATAGTAATAATACCAGCCTTTTTAGAAACAACTCTCCCAACATTTGTGCCCCCAGTATTATGACTACCAGCACTACGAGGATCTATTCCATAAAATATTTTAGAAATAAGAACACCATTTGGTATACTTCCAAATAAGTATCCAATGGCGAAACATAATAACAAAACTAAAAATCTCAAAAAATATAACATAATAATTTCCTTTGCCACTAATAGTATAAAGATATTTCATACAAAATTAAAATATATCTAAAGGCACAAAAATGAATTTTATAATAATTTCTCTAAATCAAAGTCTAAAATAAGAAAACAATCGCATTATTTACTTATAGTAATTTATACGGTTAGTCATTTTTTGAATATAAGCATATTTTTATTGTTAACTAAAATTTTCTATATAAAGAATAGGCATTTTTTGATAAAATAAATAAGTTGAAATTGGGAAAATAATATTATGGAAAATTATAGTGCAAGTAATATAGAACTTCTTTCTGGCCTAGCAGGAGTCAGAAAAAGACCAGCAATGTATATCGGAAGTACCAATTCTTATGGACTTCATCATTTAGTATGGGAAATTGTTGATAATTCAGTTGATGAAGCTTTAAATGGTTTTGGAAACAAGATCACAGTTACAATTCATAAAGATAATTCAATAACTGTTCAAGATGAAGGTAGAGGTATTCCTTGCGATATACATAAGCAAACAAAAATGCCTGCTATACAATTAATTTTTTCTACTCTCCATAGTGGTGGTAAATTTAACGATTCGGCTTATAAGTCTAGTGCAGGATTACATGGGGTTGGTAGTAGTGTTACAAATGCTCTTAGTGTATTTTGTGATATAACTGTTTATAAAGATGGGAAAATCTACCACATACGTTTTGAAAATGGTGGAAATTTAAAAGTACCTCTAGAAGTATTAGGCAATACTACAAAGCATGGAACTGTAGTTACTTTTAAACCAGATTCAACTATTTTTTCGACTACAGAATTTAACTATGATAGAATCGCAGATCATTTAAGAGAATCAGCTTTCTTACTTAAAAAAGTTAGATTTATTTTAAATGATGAACGTAATGGAAATAAAGATGAATTTTACTATGAAAATGGTTTAAAAGAATATGTTGAAGAAATTAATCAAAATAAAACCAAAATGGGTGATGTTTTTGATTTTGAAGAAACGGTAAGTGAAATTGATTGTGAAATCGCTCTTCAATATTGTTATAACGACTATAATGAGACCATCAGAAGTTATGTAAATAATGTACACACTAAAGATGGTGGTACTCATGAAGTAGGCTTTAAAATTGGTATTACTAAAGCAGTTAACGATTATGCTGAAAATAATAATCTTCTAAGAGGTAAATCTAAACTTGAAGGCAGCGATATTAGAGAAGGCTTAACGGCTGTTATTTCTTTAAGACTACCAGAGTCTATTCTTGAGTTTGAAGGCCAAACTAAAGGAAAACTTGGAACTCAACAAGCTCAAACTGTTGTTAGTAATTTAATCTATACTAAATTTTCTTATTATTTAGCTGAAAATAAAGAGTTTGCTGTAAGACTTATTAAAAAGTGCCAAGATTCAATGAATGCTAGAATTGCCGCTAGAAAAGCAAAAGAAGAAGCAAGAACAAAAAAGAAATCCAAAGAGCAAATAATCTTAAGTGATAAATTAACTCCTGCTCAATCAAAAGAGTACGATAAAAATGAACTTTTTATTGTTGAAGGTGATTCAGCTGGTGGAACAGCTAAAAAAGGTAGAAATCCTAAATATCAAGCTATTTTGCCTTTAAGAGGAAAACCACTTAATACTGATAGTTTGACAATGGAGAAGATTCTTCAAAACCAAGAATTTGCCACAATTATAAACACAATTGGAGCAGGTGTTGGTCAAAATTTTGATGTAAGTGAATCCCATTATGGAAAAATCATCATTATGACTGATGCTGATACTGATGGTGCTCACATTCAAACCTTATTATTAACATTCTTTTATAATAATATGCGTTCATTAATTACTGAAGGTCACGTGTATGTTGCTGTACCTCCTTTATATCGTATATATAAAACAGATAGTAAAGGTAAAACAACTGAAGTTTATGCATGGAATGATACAGATCTTGAAGAAGGCAAGAAAAAAATTGGAGCTGGATATAAAATTTCAAGATATAAGGGTCTTGGAGAGATGAGTGATAAGCAATTAAAAGAAACAACCATGGATCCAAAGAATCGTTTATTAGTTCAAATTAAAATAGATGATCCATTAAGTGTTGAAAATAAAGTTGCTATTTTAATGGGTAAAGATTCTGATAAGAGAAAGAAATGGTTAGAACAAAATGTTGACTTTAATGAAGTTGATAAGTTCATCGAGGAGGTTAAACACTAATGGCTCAAAAATCTAAACAACAAGAAGAAGAAATTGTTGAAAATATTAGCGTTGAATCTCTTGATGGAGTTATGGGTGATAGATATGCGGTTTATGCAAAATATGTCATTCAAGATAGAGCTATTCCTGATGTAAGAGATGGCTTAAAGCCAGTTCAACGTAGAATCATTTTTAGTATGTACCAAAATGGTAATACATTTGATAAGCCTACAAAAAAATGCGCAAAAATTGTTGGTGATGTTATGGGTAGATTTCACCCACATGGCGATACTTCAATTTATGATGCTTTAGTACGTTTATCACAAAGCTGGAAGATGAGTATGCCTTTAGTTACTTTCCAAGGTAACAACGGTTCAATCGATAATGACCCAGCAGCTGCTTACCGTTATACTGAGGCTAAATTAAATGAATTCAGTGAAACTTTAATCAGTGATATTGAAAAAAATACAGTTGATATGACTTTAAACTTTGATGATACAGAGTTTGAACCTGTTGTATTACCTTGTAGATATCCAAATTTATTTGTTAATGGTAGTGAAGGCATTGCTGTTGCTATTGCAACGGAAATTCCTCCTCATAATTTAACTGAGATTTGTGAAGCAGCAATTTATTATATTCAACATCCTAAATGTAGTTTAGATGATCTTTTAGAAATAGTAAAAGGCCCTGATTTTCCTACTGGTGGCATAATATATAAATGTCAAGGCGTTAGAGATATATATGAAACTGGTAGAGGAAAAATTGAAATTGCTAGTAAAGTAACTATAGATACATCAAATAAAAACTATAATGAATTAATTATTAGTGAGATTCCATATGGTGTTGTTAAGCAAAATTTAGCTTATCAAATTGATAAAATCAAGAAAAGTCACGAAATAGATGGTATTAATGAAGTAAGAGACTTATCTAGTGGTGATGAAATCAAAATATGTGTTGAACTTAAAAAAGAGGTAGATCCAAATATTGTACTTGCTTATTTAATGAATAAAACACAATTAAAAGTTTCGTATAGTTCAAATATTGTTGCTATATGTGATAATCACCCTAGAACATTAGGTCTTATTTCCTATTTAGAATATTATACTAAATATCAAATAAGTGTTATTACTCGAAAATTCAATTTCGATTTAAAGAAAGCCAAAGATAGATTACATATTGTTGAAGGATTAATTAAATCAGTAAGTATTATTAATGAAATCATTGCTATCATCCGTAGAAGTAAGGATAAAGCTGATTCAAAGAAAAATTTAATGGAAGCTTATGGGTTTACCGAATTACAAGCTGAAGCAATTGTAACAATGCGTTTATATAAACTTTCTAATACTGACGTTAGAATTTATGTCGATGAACGTGATGAATTAGAAAAGACAATTGCTTATTTAGAAGATACTCTTTCTGATGATAATAAAATTAGAAAAGTTATTGTAAACGATTTAAAAAGCATCGTTAAGAAGTTTGGCATTCCAAGAAGAACTGCTATCGAAGATAAAAAAGACGATATTCAAATCGATAAACGTGATTTAATAGTTAAAGAAGACGTTTATGTCGTCATCACTAAAGATGGCTATATAAAGAGAAGTTCTTTAAAGAGTTTTAAATCTAGTAATGGTTCTTTACCAGGTGTAAAGCAAAACGATATTATCGTAATGAGTCAAATTGTTAATACTGCTGACTACATCCTTGCTTTTACCAATAAAGGTAACTATATTATTTTGCCTGTCCATGAAATATTAGAGGGCAAATGGAAAGATGAAGGAAAGCATATTAACTATATGTGTAATTTGCCTTTACAAGAATCATTAATTAAATGTATTGTTGTAAAAAGTTTTGATGCTCCAGCATCAATCGCTATTGTTACTAAAAATTCACAAATTAAGAAGTCTTGCTTAAGCGATTTTTATACTAATAGAACATCTAAACCACTTTGTTGTATGCGTTTAACAGGTAACGATGAAGTAGCTGATGTTGCTGTATTATATGGAAATAGTAATATTTTCTTAACTACCGAAACAGGTAAGTCTACAACATACTTTAATGAGAATGCTTTTGAGCCAACAAAGTTAAAAACTTGTGGCGTAAAAGGCATTTCAACTCTTAGTAAGAGTACAATTTGTAGAATTTTAGCATATAGACCTAATGAAAAGGGTAAAATACTTATTTTGACTGATAAAGGATTTGTAAAAATTGCAGATTCTAGTAACTTTGTTTTAACAGATAGATTAGGTAGAACTGGAACAATCCTTGATTCATTTAAAACTTCACCTCACATTATGAAATATTGCTTAAAATTAAAAGGTAAACCTACTGAAGTTAAACTTCATTGTGTTATGAAGAATGGCGAAATTAAAGATTTTACTATAACTGACTTTTATTTGACTCCTCAAGATAAGCATTGCGTAACTAATCTTGATGGGTTTAATAAAGAAAAAGACTCAATAGTTGCTGTTTACAATGACGAGGCTGAAGTAATTG
Organism: uncultured Bacilli bacterium; assembly: GCA_944368945.1. GTDB lineage: Bacteria > Bacillota_I > Bacilli_A > RFN20 > CAG-826 > Onthovivens. The sequence continues at coordinate 12,774 of CALVXH010000010.1, read as the reverse complement.
AGGCTGATGCTAAAGCAGATGCTCCAATTAAAAGTCCTGATATAGATTTAACGCGTACATCTTTAAATGTTAATAAATCAAATGATAATGATAATGATGTATTTTATAGTAGTGACAAAACTAAGAAAATAAAAATCGTCAAAATTGACGATACATCTGATGATGAAGACAATAGTGACGATGAAAATTATGAACAAATCTCTATTTTTGATGAGATGGGTGATTAAAAATAAGTTGTTGCTATTGTATAAATAAAGACAAGTAAAGAAGCGAGTAGTCCGATTAGATTTAAATAGAATAAGTGTTTTAATTCTAATGTTTCTTGCTTATAAGATCTATTTATTCCAATTGCTAAAGAAATTATTCCTAGTAATGGTATAAATAAGGATGCAGCACATCCAATTAGCAAAGTTGTTTTAGATATCTTTGTATTATATTCAATTAAGTTTCGACCATTGTTATCCATGTAAATTATTATATTGTAAATCATTACAATTTAATAACTAAAAAATAAAAAAATAGTAATTTAGTAGTTTAATAGTATTTAATTAGTAGATTTTTAGTATATTTTTAAATACTTTTTAGAAATTTATTTATAAATTTATAAAGCAAATAAATTTTTGTTTCTTGATTTGCTTTTATTAAGATGTTTAACAATGTAAAATATTAATATGTGGAAAAAGTTTATTCCTTTTGCTTTAGCAGATAATATTTATGAGATTGAGCCATGGTTTTATAAAAAGTATGGAGCAACAACTCTTATTTGTGATTTGGACAATACGCTTGACGCTTATTATACAATGAAGCCTTCTAAAGAAGCTCAAGAGTTAATAAAAAAGCTTAATGATAATGGGATTAGAGTAATTATTATTTCAAACAATATAAGTAATAGAGTGAAAGATTACGCTAAAGAATTAGGTTGTGAATTTGTTTCATCGGCAAGAAAACCCTTTAGGTATAAATCTAGAAAATTTATAAAGAAGAACCACATTGATTTAAATAAAACAATTTATGTTGGTGACCAGGTATTTACAGACGTCCTATTCGCAAATCGAATTAAGATTAAATGTGTGCTTTGTAACAACTTAGTCGAAAAGGATCAATTTTTTACTAAAATTAATAAATTCTTCGATAAATATCTTAGAAAAATTATCATAAAGAAAGAATTAGCCAAAAATTGGAGGGATATGTAATATGGGACAACTTAGTAGAGTACAAAAGTGTTATCATTGCGGAGCTATTTTACAAAGTGATGATCCAAATAAAGAGGGGTATATCACACCAAATATTTTTAATCAATTTCCTGATGGTTTATTACTATGTAATAACTGTTATAAAAATGAACGTTTTTCAAATGCTCCTAAAGAAGCTTCATTTGATCAAGATTACGTTACATTACTTGAAGAGATTAAGCGCAAAAACGCATTAGTCGTTTATACAATTGACTTATTCTCATTCGAAGGATCATTTATTAGTAAAATTAATACTTTACTCGATGGTATTGATGTTTTAGTAGTTGCAAATAAAAAGGATTTACTTCCTAAAGATGCTAACGATGAGAATTTAAAGAATTATGTTGCTCATCGTTTAAGACTTATTAAGTTATCAGTTTTAGATGTTGTTATAACTTCAACTGGTAAACAAACTTATAACATCGAGGAAATGTATCAAAAGATTCTTGAACATTCTAAAAATCGAGATGTTTACTTTATTGGTGCAAGCATTAGTGGAAAGAGTGCTTTAATTAGTGAATTATTAAAACTATATCAAAATAATACTAATAAAATGATTGTTACATATAGTTTTGAAGGCACAAGTTTAAGAGGATTTAGAATCCCATTATCAAATGATCATTATTTATTTGAGACTCCAGGTACAGCAATTGATAATACCCTTATTGGTAAGGTCGAAAAGAGATTACAAAATGTAATTATTCCTAAAAAATCTATTGTACCAAAGAAATTTAGTTTAACTAAAGACAGCTTCTTAATGATTGGTGGATTAGCTTGCTTAGAATTAGTTGATGGAGAAAAAACACCAATTAAATTGTTTGTTGCTAATACAATTGAATCAAAAGTTAAAAAAGGAAATGTTGATAAAGTATTCCTTTCAAATATCAAAAAAGGCTCTTTAAAGCCTGTAAGCGAAAATCTTGTTGATTTAAAAGACTTTGATGCTTATGATATTGAAGTTAAAGAACAAGGTGAACGAGATATTGGTATAGCTGGATTAGGCTGGGTAAGTTTAATTGGCAATAATCAATTATTTAGAATCTATGTTCCTAAAGGAGTATACGTTTATACAACACGTAGTAAAGTAAAAAATGTTAAGTAGTAAAAACAAAGCTGAATTAAAAAGAATTGCACATTCAGAAGACTTAGTTAAAATTAATATTGGAAAAGATTTATTAACAAGTTCTGTTATTGAAAGCATTGAAAACTGCTTTTCAACTCATGAATTAATTAAAATAAGTTTTCTTAAGAGCGCACTTGCAAATAAGACAAAACAAGAATTTATTTTAGATCTTATAAGTAATTTAGATTGTGATGTTATTCAAATTATCGGTAATACAGCAATTATTTATCGAGAGAATAAAGATTTAAAGAATCATATTATTTTAAGTAGATAAATATGACTAGCGAGTTATTTATTAAGCAAAATATTTTCTTAGAAGACAATAAAATCATCTTAAGTGATGATTTTTTGTCTTTTTTAAAGTCTAAAATAACAGATGAAAGAAGATATAACCATTCTTTAAGTGTAGCTTTATTATGTTATGAAGTTGCTAAAGCTAATAAACTAGAGAATCCATTATTATATTATTTTGCTGGTGTTATTCATGATGTAGGTAAAAATTTTGATAAAATTAAGGGTGAAGAAGTGATTGATAAGTATTATCACGAATATATAGACTATCCAAAATATGCTTACCATCAATTTATTGGTGAATACATATTAATGCATGATTTAACAATATTTGATAATGATGTATTAAATGCTGTTAAATATCATTGTACCGGCAGAAAATTAATGTCTCCAATAGAAAAAATCATCTATGCATGTGATAAAATAGATCCATTAAGGGGATTTGACAGTTCTAGTTTAATAAAAGCTATGAAAGATGATTGGAAAAGTGGATTTAAAGTAGTGTTAAAAGCTAATTATGATTATCTTTTATCTAAAGTAAAGCTTAAAAACGATTTAAATGGCATTTTTAACGAACTTAGTGCGGAATGCTTTAAATATTATTTAGGTATAGAAAGAAGAAAGGAATTAAATTAAGAGATGTACCCAAGATTAATCAATCAAATTAAAAAAGCAATTGAAAACAAAAAAGGAGAAGACATTAAAGTTTATAATGTAAAAAATAAAAATCCTTTATTTGATTATGTTGTAATTTGTACTGGTTTAAATGAAAAGAACATGGAAGCAATCGCTTCAAATATTGAAGAAACATTAGAAACAGAATCATTTGATATTAAAAGTATTGAAGGTGTTGGATCAAATGATTGGATATTAGTTGATTGCTATGATGTAATTGTTCATATAATGTCTCGTAGTTATAGAGAACATGTTAAACTTGATGAATTAATTACAAATAATAAATAAGTTATTAATTATTAACTAAAGAAAAGCTCTATATGAATACTTAAAATAAGTAGATTGTATAGAGCTTTTAATTTATCATTAATTTAGTCTTTATTTTACTTCGTATAATATCTATTATGTAAATTAAATTTAAAAAAATATCATTTAGACATTAATTATTATATATTAATATTTAATTAAATAATAATAAATTAATATTTTAAATTACTAATTAAATACTATATTATTACTAAATATCTACTAACAAGTACATTCTTTAAGATAATTTGTATTATTAATTTCAAATTTAATATTCATATTAATAATCGATGAAATAAATTCTCTATAGCACATTAGTATCTTTAATATTACTAACTTATTTACCATTCCACATGATTTAATGTCCTTAATTTTTATATTATTAATCTTAAAATCATCTTTATTAATAAGCCTAATCTTTTGAATTTGAGCAATAAATTCAGTATTTAAATCTAAGGAATGTATTTTGCCTAAATTAATTCCGTCTTCGTCGTTTAAATAACATTCATATTTACTTTTTAAAGGACAAACTAATACACTTGGTTCATATACACTACTGCTTTTAATAACGATCACTTTTACAAGCTCATTATGATTATTTAAGAAGCAATTATATATTTCGCCAGCATTAAATGCTTTTATATCTCTAGAAAATAAATAATTTGTTGTATCTTTTAATGTGTTTGTAGTCCACTCTAATTGCTTAGATAAACTATTATTAGTGATATTTTTAACAACATATATCCTTCTTTCTTTTGATGAGTCTTTCATCTTAAAATCTCCTTTCAAAAGAAACAACACTAGTTATTTATCATTTATTTCTATATTTTTATTAATTTTTTTATTAGAGTCATTATAAAATCAATTATTAAGAATACAATTACGACTAAAAAGATGATAGCAAACATCTTTGCATAATCTGAATTTATTCTAAAAACATAAATTAATCGTCCAATTCCCCAAATTCTAGGTGATCCAAGTAAAATTTCACTCATAATTGAAACTTTGATGCCTAAAGCTACTGAATTTGTTAATCCTAATAATAAAAATGGGAATGTTTCAGGTAATATAACTTTAAAGAATGATTTACTTTTATAGTAGCCTTCTAATCTTAAAGACATTTTAATTGAATCAGGAATATTATCGTGCCCAGCAATAAATGATTCATACATAATTGGGAAAATAACAATAAATGTAACGATAAACGATCCTACTTCTAATTCATTAAAAAATAATAAAAATATAATAAATACAATGCATGGAGTAGGAACTAATTTCATTAAATTAACTAATGGAGTAATAAAATAACGAAAACTTTTAAAATAACCAGCTATCGTTCCTAAAATAAAAGCGAATACAAACGAAAAAATAATAGCTACAAAAGTTCTAATTAATGAATATCCAAATGCACTATAAGTTGATTCCACTTTTAAAGTATCTATTAAAGCACTAAAAAGATGATTTAAATCGGGAAATATTAAATTATCGTGTATAAATAAAGCTACTAATTCATAAACAGCAAATAAGAAAAAAATTCCTAAAAGTTCAATTAGGAATCTTTTATTCTTCTTTATGAATGATTTAATTCCTTTCATAAAGTATATTTTAATATTTATTTAGCTAATAAACCATTAAAAGAAGTAATTTCTTCAACTGTAAATGTAACATCATTAGGAACGATGCCAAAACCGTTTTTTGATCCATCGCTACCTTGTACTCCTTCTAAAACGCTTGATGAGAAGCCAAAATTTGAAGTTACTTTACTATCATCATTATCATAAGCACTTAATAAAGCGTTTTTTACATCTCCAGGTTTAGATAATGCTAAAGAAATTGATGAATTTATTTCGCTTAATACAGTTTTATATAAATCACTATCTTTAGAAACATCATTTCTAACAAATAAGCCAGCTTGAGGAATATAGTCTTTGTCCCATGTTGTTACTTTTTTTAATTCTGTTTGTAAATTAATATCAACTAATTTTATGCCTTTTTTAGTGAGATTAGTTTTAATTGCAGTTGCAGCTGGTTCAGCTACTACAGCATAATCTACTACTTCACCATTAATTTTATAATCAGCAGTCATTGTTAATAAGGTGTCTCTTAATGAGGAAATTGAGTCCAAATAGACATCGCATCCATCAGCATCCTTATAAATAGTTTTAAATAGCATATCTGGAGTATTGTTTTCTTGAAAACCATATACATTATCTTCACTAGTTATAGTTAAATTTGTGGCGTCCTCTTCCGTTTTATTAAATGCAAATAAATGGAAATTACCACCTGTAATCATCTTAACAAATGAATATTTAGCATTTTCTCCTTGATTTTTTAATAATGTAACAGCCTTTGTTGAATCAAATACTACAAAAGGATAATCACCTTTACTTAATTGAGCAGGAATATTTGTAGCATCAGTTAATACGTCAACTTTCCCTTCCGTGATTAATTTATAAGTACCTAATGTAGGTGCTCCACTTGGCATTATTAGATATTTTCCATTAAATGATAAATCTTCTTGATTACTACCAGTTGAACATGAAGTAATTGCAATTGCTGCAAGTAAAAAGCTACCTAATTTAATTAAATTTAGTTTCATAGTTACCTTCCTTAAGATTAATATAAAATTTAAAATACTTCTTTGATTGTTTTTCCAATCATTTTTTCACTAGGTTTAAGACCAAAGTTCTCTAAAATTGTAGCACCAATATCGCCAAATGAGTCACGATCTTCTAGTTTTCTTCCATCTTTGATTGATTTTGAATAAATTAATAGAGGTACTTTTTCTCTAGTATGGTCGGTTCCAGCCCATGTAGGATCATTACCATGATCAGCTGTAATCATTAATAAATCATCGTCTTTTAATGAATTAATTAAATCTTTTAATTCTTTATCAAAAGTTTCAATTGCTTTGCCGTATCCCAAAACATTTCTTCTATGTCCAAATTCACTATCGAATTCAACAAGATTTACAAAGCACAATCCTTCCTTAAATGTATCACTTTTTGCAATAGCAATAGTTTTAGTCATTCCATCTGAATTAGATGTTGTGTGAACTGTTTCAGTAACACCTACTCCATTAAATATATCATTAATTTTTCCAACACAACTTACAGTAAAGTTATTAGCTTTTAAAATATCCATTGCGGTTTCACCACTTGGTGATACTGCATAGTCATGTCTATTAGATGTTCTTTTAAATGATTTACTGTCTTCGCCAATGTATGGTCTAGCAATTACTCTACCAACGAACCATTCAGGTCTCATACACAAGTCACGAGCGATTTCACAACAACGATATAATTCATCAAGACCCATATATTTTTCATGGCCACAGATTTGTAAAACAGAGTCACTACTTGTATAAACAATAATACTATTTGTCTTAATTTGCTCTTCGCCTAATTTAGCTAAGATTTCTGTACCACTTGCTGCACAGTTACCAATTACTTTATGACCAGTTCTCTTTTCTAATTCATCAATTAATTCTTTAGGAAATCCTGTATCAGTAAATGTTTGAAATGGCTTAGTAGTTAATACTCCCATCATTTCCCAGTGCCCAGTCATGGTATCTTTCCCATTACTTGCTTCATTTAAACGTACACAATAACTATTTTTGTGATCTAATGATGACTTAATACCTTTAATTACATCAATTTCGCCAATTCCTAAAGATTCAAGAGTTGGAATATTTAAAACTGTAGGATAATTGTCAGCGATATGTTTAAAAGTATTTGCGCCTTCATCGCTTACATTACCAACTTGATGAAATTTGAATGCGTCTTTAGCATGTCCGATGCCAAGACTATCCATAACAATAACAAATATTCTTGAATATTTCTTCATAAATAATACCTCTCTAGAATTTTATATTATTCATCCTTCCAGAACAAATCATATGCCTGTTTTAGCTTTTTTTCACTCAAATGTGTATATATTTGAGTTGTTGAAATCTTAGAATGACCTAACATTTCTTGTACTGCTCTAATCTCTGCACCATTTTCAAGTAGATGAGTAGCAAACGAATGACGTAAGGTATGAGGATGGATGTTTTTATTAATTTTTGCTTTTATAGAAACACTTTTAACGATTGCATAAATTGATTGCCTAGATAAAGGATTTCCATGAGTATTTATTAACAAATACTTACTATTTAAGAAATTGTGTTTATTTCTATACTCTTTAATATATAGATTAATAAAATCAAGAGCTTCTTCTCTAATAGGAATAATACGTTCTACGCTCCCTTTGCCAATAACTTTAATTATTTTTTCTTCAACATTTATATCTTTAAGCTTTAAAGTAACTAATTCAGATACTCTTAAACCACAAAAATATAATAAATTTAAGACAACTTTTTCTATTATTCCTTTTATAGAAGATACATCAGGAGTGTTTAATAGTATTTTTACTTCTTCTTGAGATAAATAAACAGGTAATCTTTTTTCTTTATTAATTCTTTCAATATCATTTTTAATAAGATTTTTTTCTATTTCTTCTTTTTCTAAAAATAAAAAGAAATTTCTTAAAGTTGATATTCTTCGATCTATCGAACTTGTCTTTAAATTATCTAATGACATTTTAAAGGTATATTCAATTAATATATCTTCAGAAAGGAAACTTGTCTTATCAATATATGGAAAATACTTAAAAAAGGATTTAAAGTCATCTTTATAGTCGATTAAAGTAATTTCAGATAGCCCTTTTTCAAATTGAAGATAATAAAAGTATTTTTTAATAGCTTCATTAATGTCCATTTTTAAAATCCTTAAGATCACTTAATCTCATAAAAGTATTTTTCTTAGTTTCTCTATTTAATTTATTTATTAAAAGTTGCGTTTTATTTTCTTCTTCATGCCTTTCGTAATTATCAAAAGTCATTTGCACTTTCACATCATGCTTAGGAACTAAGTTTTTTAACGTAAAACCAATTAAACGTATAATTTCACCATTATAAGATGATTCAAATAGCTTAAGTGCTTCATCGTGAATTAACTCTTTTGAATTCGTATAATCCTTAAACGACTTAGAAACAGTATTTGTTTTAAACCCTGTTTCACAATTAGCATCTTTAAAAGTTACTTGAATCGTCTTACAAAGCATATTTTCTTTTAAGAAACTATCTATGACATTATTTACAAGTCTTAAATAAAATTGGCGGATATAGTTTTTTTCGTTTGTGTCATAATCTAATGTTCTAGTCATACCAATTGATTTAGCATAATCAAACGATGAATACACTTCATCATTAGAATTGCCTTCTAATTGATTAATAATATCTTCTTTAAATTTTCCAAAGAAATTACTAATATCTTCATTGCCACTTTTTATAGCAAAATAAAGATCACCAATAGTATTTATTCCTACTCTTTGGAGTTTTGGAGCGGTCTTTTTACCAATTCCATAATATTTTTCAATGCTTAGTGGGAATAGAATATTTTGAATGTCACGTTTTCTAATTACAGTTATACCCATTGGCTTTTTATAATCTGAACCCATTTTCGCTAAAAACTTAGTTGGAGCTATTCCAATTGAGCACTTTAACTTTGTTTCATTAAATAAGCCATTTTGAAGTTTACGAACTATTTCGATGAATGATTTATTTTTAAATTTATTAAAAACATCAGTCATATCACAATAACATTCATCGATAGACACTTGTTCAATTTTTAATGTATATTTTCTGACATAATTAATAAATTCTTTAGACATTAATTCGTAATATTTATAATCGCCACGGCAAATAATTAAATCCTTACAAAGCATCTTAGCCTGGAAAGTTGGCATACCAGAATGAATTCCATACTCACGTGCTTTATATGAACAGGTTGAAATTATTCCACGCCTTCCTTCGCCTCCAACGGCTACAGCTTTGCCAATTAAGAGTGGATTTTTAATTTCTTCACATCTAACAAAGAACTGATTTAAATCGATATGTAATATGATTTTTGCCATTTTATCACTAAAATACTACTAAATAATTACTAATTATCTACTTTATTGATTTTTTCTTTAGCTTTTTCGATTGTATCACTAAGATCTTTAATTAATTTTTGAGCTTCGTCATAAAGAGCTAAACTTTTGTCTAAATCAAGTTCACCACTATCAATTTCTTTAACAATATTTGTTAATTTTTCCATCTTTTCTTCAAAGGTAAGTTTTTTCTTTTCAGCCATTATTTCTTCTCCTTAACTATTGATTCTATTATTCCATCTACTACTTTAGTTTTAACTATAGAGTTATCATGTACATCTTCTTTAGATTTTAAAATTTTTCCATTATCGAGATAGGTAATAGTAAAACCTTTTTTTAATATATTTGTTGGATTAACTAATTCTAAAGAATGAGCTAAATATTCAATTTGTTTACTACATGTGCTTATCTTATAGTTTAAAGATGAATAAAGCCTCTCTTTAAAAGCATTAATCTTCTCTTGATAAATACCAAATACATTTTCAATATTAGTTAAACACTCTTCATTTTTTAATCTTAATAAAGCGTTTTCTTTAGATGAAATTAATCTAGTTATACTAGTCTTTAATAAGGAATTATATTGTTTAAGATCTTCTAATATATCATTTATATCAGGAACAGCTATTTCACATGCACCTGTAGGTGTTGAAGCGTATTTATCAGCAACTAAATCACACAAAGATTGATTTATTTCATGTCCAACAGCACTAATAATAGGAATATTACATTTATAAATAGCTAAAACAAGCTCTTCGTTATCAAAGGCCTCTAAATCATCTTCGGAGCCACCACCTCTACCAATTATAATAACATCAGGATTACTATTAATTGCTAAAGAAAGATTTTTAATTAAATCTTTTGGTGCTTCCACGCCTTGCACTAAAGAATAGAATATTTTTATATTAACAAGAGGGAATCTTCTTAATAAATTAAATTCGAAATCTTTAGCTGCAGCACTATTTTTACCAGTTATAATAGCAATATTTTCTGGAAAAGATGGTATTTCCTTTTTATGTGATGCGTCAAAAATACCTTCTTTATAAAGCTTTTCTTTTAGGGCTTGCTTCTTTAATAATTGTAAACCTTTGCCATAAAGCGACATCGATCTACAAATAATTTGATAAGTTCCGCTTGGAGGATAACTACTAATTGAGCCAGTAACTATTACTTCATCGCCGTTTTTAGGCTCAAAATCTAAAGAATATGAGTCAAATTTGAATATAACAGCGTTTATTGAACATTTATCGTCCTTTAAAGAAAAATAAAGATGGCCAGACTTGTTTCTGCCACGATAATTTGATATTTCCCCTTTTAAAGTTATTTTATTAAAAAGGGGAATATTATCAAAAACACTTTTAACTAATTCGTTAATTTGCGTTACCGAGTAACAATTCTGCATTTCCATCTTTTAAACAATTTTGTAATATCGCATTTACATATTTGTAATCTTTTTCGCCACCATCGCCAAATTTCTTTGCAAATTTAACAGCGTTATTAATGATAATAGCTTTATCAACCTTTTCTTCTACAAAGTAAAATTCAGCAATGCTAACAATAAAGATTGCTTGAATAACCAAATTCAATCTATGGAATTCCCAATTTTTAAGATATGTTGATACATATTTAATTATTTCATTTTGATGCTTTAAACAGCAAAGTAAAACATCCTTTAAATAAATATCACATTCTTCATATGGAGCATCACATGCATTAGAAATTGATTCTTCAAAATTTATTGTATTGCCAGTTTCTTCAAGCATTAAAAATGAGTACATCAATTGAATAGCAATTTCATGTACTTTAGCACGATTAATTTCTCTAGCCATATTAAGCCTCAATTGATTTTTCTACTACTTTAATGTTCATTTCAACAGGTACTGTTTCACATGTCAATAAAAGTGAGTTAGTAATTCTTTCTTCTAATTTGTCTTTAATATTGTCTTTATTAATACCTTTTTTAACATAAACAACAATTTTATAGTTAACGGTATTGTTTCTAATTGCAGCTTGAACAATTGTATTTTTATCTCTAACAATCTCTTTAATTGTTTTGATTGAGTGTTTTGCTAATTGAGAAAAAACTTTATCTGATAATCCAAGCTTCCCACCATCAGCACTATAATGTTCTAAATAAATATATCTAGCCATATAATTACCTACCTTTAATAACATTTTCTACGATACGAGCAATATTTTCTGGAGTGAATCCAAATGACTTGATAACATCTTTTGCTGGTCCACTCTTGCCAAATTCATTAATACCAAATACGTATCTAGCATATTTATGTAAGCCATATGTAGAATTCATTTCAATATATAATCTTGAAGAATAATCTGTTCCTAAGACACTTTCTTGATATTTATGATCCATTTTGTCAAATAATTCACAGCATGGCATAGATACAACTCTAGTATTAATTCCTAAAGAGAATAAAATCTTTTTAGCTGCTAAAGCTAATGAAACTTCACTACCACTAGCAACTAATGTGAAATCTAACTTACGATGTGTTGATTCAGGTGAAATGATATAAGCACCACATTTTACCTTTTCAAATTCACTAGAATTATCCAATAAAGGAAGTTCTTGTCTAGTTAAAATGATTGCACTAGGTGTTTCTTTACTTTCAAGAGCTAATTTATAACTTGCTAATGTCTCTCTAGCATCTGCTGGTCTAAAGACATTTAAATTAGGAATTGATCTTAACATTGCAAGTTGTTCAATTGGTTGATGAGTTGGTCCATCTTCTCCAACAGCTATTGAGTCGTGAGAGAATAAATAAATTTGAGGTAATTTTTCTAATGCACTCATTCTAATTGCTGCTTTACAATAATCAGCAAAAACAAAGAATGTACCAGTATATGTTCTTAAGCCACCATGTAATAAAATTCCATTTGCAGCTGCGGACATAAAGAATTCTCTAATACCCCAGTTAAAATTGGTACCAGCTCTATTTGTTGGCCCCCATGTTGAACCATTTTTAAGTTTAGTTTTTACACTTTCAGCAACATCGGCACTTCCACCAACTAAATTTGGCAATAATTCATGATAGAAATTTAAAATTTCTCCAGAAGTATTACGTGTTGAGTTGTTTTTAAAGATTTCAGGATTGATTTTGCCTTTTTCAACAAATGGCGTGACGTTATTTTCACTAAAAGTAAGTAATTGTTGATAAA
>CALVXH010000009.1 GCA_944368945.1 uncultured Bacilli bacterium | reverse complement strand
AAAATCCTCCTAAGTTTTTACACCTAAGAGGATATCTTTTTACTGACTTTTTGTAAGAGTGTTAAATTTTGACGTATCAATAATATTACTAAAATTAATTAATATAATAATTTTGAGAAAGTTTATTAGTTTATTTTTAGCGATCAAAAATGTGCATAAAAAAACCGATATTTTGCGATATCGGATTTCTTAAATATAATGGCGGAGTAAGTGAGGATCGAACTCACGCACCGGTTTCCCGATCTACTTCCTTAGCAGGGAAGCCCCTTCACCACTTGGGTATTACTCCATAGCCTTAAAATTATATCAAAGAAAGATAGTGAGTGCAATATATAAAAATTACCATTTTGATAGCAAAAAGTTACATTTTCTTGAATAAAATTGAATATTAAATTAAAAATAAAATTAACTATATTGTATATATTCTATATGTGGTTTAAAATAATAAGTGTTCTAGTATTGATTACTAGATTGGAGAAATTATGAGTGTTAGAGAAATAGAATTACCTGATTATAAATTACGTCACGAACTATGGAATTCGATAAGCCATGGATTAACAGCACTATTTGGAATCGTTGCTTTTATTTTAATGATGTTAAAGATTGCTGGAATTTATACTCCTAATGGAATGCATATAAGTGTTAATGATCCTTACGCATATGCTTCATGTGCAATTTATGGTTTTTCTATTATTGTTTGTATGACAATTAGCTGTATTTATCATTCACTTGCTAAAAATAATGGTAAGCGTGTTCTAAGAGTATTAGATCATGACTTTGTATTCTTCCTTGTTGCAGGAACGTATACTCCATTTTGCCTTATTACAATGAGAAGTTTACCTTTATGGGGATTAAGTGGAACTGAATGGAGCGGATGGTTAATTTTTGCTTTAGTTTGGAGCTGTATCGCTTTAGGTATTACTATGAATTCAGTGAATATAAAAAAGTACAGCGCTTTATCTATGATTATATATTTATGTGCTGGATGGTTAATCGTCGTAAATTGTGTCGAGCTCTATAAAACATTAGGAATTGAAGGGTTTTTACTACTTCTTAGTGGTGGAATATCTTTTTCTATAGGTTCAATTTTATATGGTATAGGTAAAAAATATAGTGTTTGGTTTCATACTGTATTTCATTGGTTTGTAAGTGCTGGAATCATTTTACAATTCTTAAGTGTTTACCTTTTTGTTTTATAAGTTTAATTATTAAATTTTTGACATTGTCAAATTGTAAGAACGGCCTAAAATTAAAACTACTAAAAAACTACTAAAACTTTGTTTTTGCAGTTTTTTTGATTTTCGCTTCTTGTAAAAAAACCTCTTTGCATTTAACATTAAATAGCAGTCGAAAATAAGTATAAGAGAGGTGATTGTTAGTGTTAATTTCAGGGTTGCAAAAACTTACTTTGCTAGATTTTCCTAACCACGTTGCGTGCACCATCTTCTTAAAGGGCTGTAACTTCAGATGTCCTTTCTGCCAGAATAAAGATTTGGTTCTTCCAGAGGCAAAAACAACATACTATACAGAAGAGGAAATATTAGATTTTATAGAAAAAAGGAAAAATGTTCTTGATGGAGTATGTTTTACTGGTGGGGAGCCAACGCTTCATAAAGATTTAGCTGATTTATTGAAAAAGGTTAAAATGCTCGGATTAAAAGTGAAGTTAGATACTAATGGATATAATCCAGATGCATTAATTGATCTAGTTAATAATAAATTAGTTGATTATGTTGCGATGGACATCAAAAATTCATTTCAAAAATATGATTTAACAACCGGTATTAAATTTGTAGATACTAGCAAAATACAAAAATCGATTGATTTCCTAAAAAGAGGAACAATACCATACGAGTTTAGGACAACCGTTGTTAAAGAATATCATAATGTAAGCGATTTTATTGATATTGCAAAGACCTTACAAGGTGCTTCAAAATACTATTTACAAAAATTTGAAGATTCAGATACATGCATATCAAGAGGTTTACATGCTCCTACAGATGAAGAAATGAAGAATTATCTAAATATATTAAAAACGTTAGGCATAAATGCATTTATACGAGGGGAAGATTAGGAGGGAGATTATGTATAAAGTATTAAAAAGAGACGGCAGCATTGTTTTATTCGATATTACAAAGATTTCAAAGGCAATTGGAAAAGCTTTTAAGAGCGTAAATAGAGAAGCAGATCAAGTTCAACTTGATATGTTAGCACTTCAAGTTACTGCTAGATTTGATTCAAAAATTAAAGACAACAAAATTTCTGTTGAAGACATTCAAGATTTAGTTGAAGCAGTCTTAATGGAAGCAGGATATGTTGATGTTGCAAAAAGCTATATTTTATATAGAAAAAATCATGAAAAATTAAGAACAATTAATACTACCCTCGACTACAAAAAGATTGTTGATAGTTATATTAAAGAGACAGATTGGCGTGTTAAAGAAAACTCAACAGTTACTTACTCTATTGGTGGATTAATCTTATCTAATAGTGGAGCTATCACAGCTAATTATTGGCTAAGTGAAATATATGATGAGGAAATTGCTAATGCGCATAGAAATGCAGATATCCATCTTCATGATTTAAGTATGCTAAGTGGATATTGTGCAGGTTGGAGCTTAAAGCAATTAATTCAAGAAGGCTTAGGTGGTGTTACAGGAAAGATTACAAGTGCACCTGCAAAACATCTCTCAGTCCTTTGTAACCAAATGGTAAACTTCTTAGGAATCATGCAAAACGAATGGGCTGGCGCTCAAGCATTCTCATCGTTTGATACATATTTAGCACCATTTGTTAAAACTGATAACTTAAGTTACGAAGAAGTTAAAAAGTGTATTGAATCATTTGTTTATGGATGTAATATTCCTGCTAGATGGGGTACACAAGCACCATTTACAAATATCACATTAGACTGGACTGTACCAAACGACTTAGCTGAACAAAATTGTATTGTTGGTGGCAAACTAATGCCATTCAAATATAAAGATTGTAAAAAAGAAATGGATATGGTTAACAAAGCATTCATCGAAATTATGATTGAAGGTGATGCTAATGGAAGAGGCTTCCAATACCCAATCCCAACATATTCAATTACTAAAGACTTTGACTGGAGTGATACAGAGAATAATAGATTATTATTCGAAATGACAGCAAAATACGGAACACCATACTTCTCAAACTATGTTAATAGTGATATGCAACCAAGCGATGTTAGAAGTATGTGCTGTAGATTAAGACTTGACTTAAGAGAATTAAGAAAGAAGAGTGGTGGCTACTTTGGCAGTGGCGAATCAACTGGTTCTGTTGGTGTTGTTACAATTAATATGCCACGTATCGCATATCTTTCTAAAGACAAAGAAGAATTCTATCAAAGACTTGATCATATGATGGATATTGCTGCTAGATCACTTAAAATCAAGAGAAAAGTTATTTCAAAACTCCTTGATGATGGCTTATATCCATATACAAAGCATTATTTAGGAACATTTAACAATCACTTCTCAACAATTGGTCTTGTTGGTATGAACGAAACTTGCTTAAATGCTAATTGGATTAAAGAAGATTTAACACATGCGAACGCTCAAGATTTTACTGAAGAAGTATTAAATCATATGAGAGAAAGACTTGTTAAATATCAAGAAGAATATGGCGATTTATATAACTTAGAAGCTACACCAGCTGAATCAACAAGTTATAGATTAGCTAAACACGATAAAGAAAAATATCCAGATATTATTACAGCAACTGAAAATGGAAGAACCCCATACTATACAAATTCAAGCCATTTACCAGTTGGATTTACAGATGATATCTTTACAGCCTTAGATATTGAAGATAGATTCCAAACATTATACACAAGCGGAACAGTCTTCCATACATTCTTAGGTGAAAAGTTACCTGATTGGAAAGCAGCAGCAGCCTTAGTCAGAAAGATTGCTCAAAACTACCGTTTACCTTACTATACAATTTCTCCAACATATTCAGTTTGTAAAGAACACGGATATATTAAAGGTGAAGTTTATGCATGCCCACACTGTGGAAAGAAAACAGAAGTTTATTCAAGAATCACAGGTTACTATAGACCAGTTCAAAACTGGAATGATGGTAAGTTAGAAGAATTCCATGATCGTAAAACTTATGATGTCATGAACGAAAAATATCAACCACACGATCATTCTTTACATCATGAAAATTGCAATTGCGAAGCTCATGAGAGCAAACCAGAAGTTAAAGAAAACAATGTAAATAATGAAGTTCATAGTGATGGTGATGAATATGTATTATTTACAACTCCAACATGTCCAAACTGTAAAATCGTTCAAAGAGTAATGCACGACAAAGGAATTTCAGTTACAACAATAGATGCAACAACAAGAGAAGATCTTGTTAATAAGTATCATATCTCAGCTGCACCTACACTTCTTGTTTCACATAAGAATAAGAACTTTGATGTTATATCATCATTACCAAATATTCTTAATTATATTAATAAGTAATAAAAATAACTTATATCCTCAAAAGAGCCATTTGATGGCTCTTTTTTGGCAACTAAAAGTGTTTTAATAAGCTATCAATAAAATAGTCAATTGTAATACAAAATATAAAATGAAATATTATTAATAATCTAAATAGAATAAAATGTTTATTAAGAGTAACATATTAATTGTGAGATATTTATTAAATAAATATTTTGATATAGCCTACTTTACAATTATTTTTAGTGCTATTGGGTTAAGTCTAGTATATGGCCAAATTTTAGAAGCTAACATTGGTCAATTTTCAGATTTTATGGTTTTTGGTGAACCTCTTTCAATAGGCTTGATTGTTCTTATACCAATTATTATTACATGCATATATGGCTTTGCTATTTTTATTGCTTATAAAAATAATTTACTTAAATTTAATGCAACTTTTATAGGTTATACATTAATACTTTTGTTAATGCTACTTTACATGGGTGTATTAATATTTAATAAAGATAATTCACATTTATATAACCCATCTTATAGTGGTAACGCACCTAATTTTAACGATAGACTACAATCATTTTTTAGTTTTTATTTAGAAATAATGATGATATTTTCATTTTATTTTTTATACAAAAGCACGCAAAATTTGAAAGTATTCATCGAGATAATTTTAGTTTGTGTTGGAATTTATGCTTTAATTAGTATTATTTATTCATTAAGCACAGAACTTGATAAATATATCTATGTTTTAAGAAATTTTTCCTTAGTTGATAAAGATTATGGTGAAAATTTAATTAAGTCATTCTATGGAATAGGAAATGTTTTTGGCCATACAACTTATTGTGCTGCTGTTGCTATGATATTTTTAGCTTTAGTTTCTAAAAAATATTATTTAGGTTTACTTAGTTTGATATTTATACCATTTATCTTTTTTAGTCAAAGTAGAGCAGGAATACTTTCTATAGTTATCTTTTTTATTATCTATTTTATTGGATATCTTTTTGTAATTTTAAAAAGAAATTTTAAATTAGGGGCTATATTAATTTCAATAATTATCTTGATTCTATTATTTATAATTTTTGACACATTTTTCTTTAAAAATATAAGTATAAAGTTCGGTGACAATAATATTACTTTATATGAATTATTTAGCACATTATTTAAACAATTATTTAAAGATAGATTCACTATTATATCTGACATATATTCAAAAGCAGATAGTATGGATTATATTTTTGGCTTAGGATATGGAATTGAGTTAATTGTACCTCGAACATATGGATATATTTATTATATGCATAATACATTTGTGGAATATTATGCTATAGGCGGTATTCCTTATTTAGCCTTTATAATCGGAATTATTTTAATTTCTTTAAATAAATGTGTAAAAATTAGAGATGAAAATCCTTTAATATTATTAGTATTTATTTCTTTATTAATATCGCAATGTTTTTATGGTTTAGGAGAGTCAATACCTATTTTAAGTAATAACTTTTTTGGCGCGGTGTTTGGCTTATATTTTGTTGTAATACCTAACTATGAATACGAGGAATATTTAGATAGGTGTCACATAATTTCACCTATAAAAATATATAATAAAAAAATTTAGTAAACTCTCAAAATTTAAACTAAAATAGTTAATATGAAATTATTTAGAGAATGCGTATTCTTCTTATCAATTTTAATTTACTTAGGACTATGTGCCTTGATAATTTATTTATCATTCGCTAATGGAGAAACAAGTAGTGCGCAAAGTAATATTGTCACAGAAATAATTTCTGAAAGTTTGGGTTATATTAATATTAAAGTAGGTCCAAATTCAGATATAGTTAAACATTTGGTTAGAAAATTAATTGGACACTTTGGTTTATTCTTAGTTACAGGAGTTTTTGCTATTTCCTCCGTGGCTTTATATAAAAAGAACTGGCGACAAAAGTTATTTCTACTCGGAAGTTTTTATATTTTTGGAGCATTTATTGCAATTATTACTGAAGTAATTCAAATGTCAAGTGTAGGTAGAGGACCAAGCGCTAATGATACGTTAATTAATTTAAGTGGATACTCCATACCATTCATTCTTTATTTAATCTATTTTATTTATGTATATTTTAAAGGAAAAAAAGAAGGAAATTATATAGAATTATAGTATGGAAGAAAATGAAAAAAGAAAAAAATATAGATTTACTTTTTGTGGAATAATTGGATGCGCATTAAGCGTTGCTTCGTTTATTTTTGTCTGCTTATCTTTTGTATATTTATATTTAAGTGTAGCATCATTAGCTTTATCTTTAGCTGCAATTGCCGTTAGTTCAATTGGAGTTCATTTCTCTAGAAAAAATATTAAAGAAGGAAAAGACATTTCAAATTTTGGAATGAGTTTAGGAGTAATCCTATTAATTATTTCACTTATAATGTTTGTAATATTCTTAATTGCTGTAGTATAAAACCGATAAGCACATAACTTATCGGTTTTAATAATCAAAAATTATATATTATTTAGCTTGAGCAACGAATTGTTCTAAACTTGCTAAAGGTCTAAAACCTGAACCTGTTGTAACGACTTGGCCGTCTTTAAATAAGACTAATGTAGGAACTGCGCGAACATTGAATTGAGCAGCTAATTCTTGGAATTCATCAACATCAATTTTTAAAACATTGATTGATTGATCTTTTTCAGCTAATTTTTCAAGTTCTGGAGTTAACATTCTGCATGGTCCACACCATGTGGCAAAAAAATCAACAAGTGTAATACCTTTACTAACTACTTCCTTAAATTGTTCTTTATTTCCTAAATGAATTAACATAAAGTACCTCCTTTAAATTATATAATTGTAGATAACAAAACTACTAAGTAGATAATACAAAGAGACAACGGATAATACAAATAAAATGCACCCTGAATAATTTTAGAATTTTTGCCGATTCCTCCACCATAAAATATTAAAGGAATAACTGCCAAAATAAAGTAAGAATCAATTACTAAATCTGTGTTTAAATCAATTCCTTCAACATAAGTTAAAGCATATAAAATAATTATTAATATAAGAATGCTAAATGAAAAAATATAACTTCTTTTTATGACACTAGGAGTAACAAATAATCCTTCTTCATTAAAAGACAAAGTATTATCCTTTTTATATGAATAAAAATTACTAAGAATAGTAAATATATAAAATAAAACTAATAAAAGAGGAGTTATAAAAGCATATTGAGGAGCAAGGCCACTAATTAAGCCTAATAAAACATCATTATCAATTAAAATAATATTTGTTTGAACTAATAAGAAGAAAACAAAATATAAAATTATTGGGATAACCACTAAATGATATAAATAATTCTTTTTACTTACAAAATATAGAAAAAGTAAAGTTAATAATAAATCTATAAAGATATTTCCAAATTTAATTATAGGTTCGCCATTTGATAGAGTAGGAACATAATAAATAACTAATATACCTATATAAATTACTAAAGCTAATATTCCTAAACGTAAAAAGTATTTCTTTATATTATGAGTGTGATAAAATCCTTCAATGATTAAAAAGATAAATAAAGGGAATGCTAATCTACCTATAATTGAAAAAATATAATTTATTAAACTAATTGTGTCGTTAGTTGGATAAAATAAATCTAAAATTTTTCCAATATGATCAAAAGTCATAGCTAGTAAAGCTATTAACTTCAAATCAAAATGTGTTAATACTTTTTTCATAATAAATACATGCTAATAATTTGAACTAATATAGCGATAAAGTTATTTGTTATATGTGCAATTGTACTAGCACCTATTCCTTTATAGTCATAAAAATAGCAAAGTAATAACCCACTTACTATATAACTAGGAATGTTTATTAATTCGCTAACTAAGGATGGGGTTCCAAAACTAGAAAAATCAAAGTGAATTAGTCCAAAAATAACAGCTGTTCCTATATAAGCAAAAATTCTATTATATTTTTTAATTGCAGTAAATAAACCTGCTCTATAAGTTAATTCTTCGCAAATTGGGCCTACAATTCCAAAAATAAGTAAAGATAGTATAGGATAAGAAGTAGTAATTGCATCAACTCCTTGTTCATTTGCATTAGATCCGGTTGATTGGTCAAATAATCTAAAAATGATCGTTACTGCACTAGAAACTATCATTAAGAAGAAACCAAATCCAAGTCCTTCAAGCCAACGCATTTTATTTTTAAATTGTTTAAGATAATTAATTATGTCTTTATTTAATATAATTACAAAAATACCGAGTAATATTGCATAAACTGAAAAATTTATAGCGGCTGAATATTGAATATTATTTAAAAAATATAAGTTATTTGTAGTTGCTGAAATTACTTGAAATAAAGTAGCTAATAAGTTTAAAACAATTAATCCTACAAAAAACAAGATTATAGATTTTAAAAAACTAATTGATAATGTTTGAGATGGAAAATCAAAAAAGCGAATTTTTCTTTTTGGCTCTTCACTATTTTCATTTTGATCTTTAGATTCAATAGTACTCTCATTAACTAAATCCTTATCTTGAGGAAATCCACAATAAGGACAAGTATCTAAATCACTATCAATTAATAAACCGCATTTTTTGCACTTAACTTTTTCTTTCATGATTTTATTATTATATAATAAAATATCTAAATGGAAACTATTTTAACAGTAAAAGAGAAAACTATTTATTATTTAGAAGTGGAAAAATCTAAATTTTATGCACTTGCTTTTCCTATAAAAACTGAAAATGATGTAAATAAATTTTTAGATGAAACTATAAAAGAATACCCAAAAGCACGTCATTATTGCTATGCATATATTTTAGACAAAGAAGAAAAGTATAGTGATGATGGTGAACCTCAAGGCACGGCTGGACGTCCTATATTAGGTCAACTTGAAGTTAACAATTTAAAATTTACCTTAGTAATCGTAGTTCGATATTTTGGTGGAACATTACTTGGAAGTGGAAGACTTTTAAGGACATATTTAACTAGTGCCAAGGAAGTTATAGCCGTTGCTAAAAAGCAACAATTGTTAAAAATGAAAAAGTGGAGAGTACAAGTTGAAATTGATACATATCAAAACTTTTTATCTTTTTTAAATAAGCAGTGTTTTGTTATTCTTAAACAGTTATTTAATGATAAAATAACTATAGATTTTTTGACGCCATATGATTTTAAAGAAAACTTAAAATCTATGTTTTATGGAAAAATCGATATTATTGGACAAATAGATTATTTATATGGAAAGGATGTATAGAAATGAGTGAGAGTTGTACACATAACTGTGAAAGTTGTGGCGTTGGAGATTGCCACGATAGAATTGAAAAAGTAAAACCAAATAGTGAAACTAAGATTAAAAAAACTATCGCTATTGTAAGTGGAAAAGGTGGTGTGGGAAAAACTTTTGTTACGTCCTTAATTGCTGCAAAACTTGCAAAAGACGGAAATAAAGTTGGAATTTTAGATGGTGATATTGTTGGTCCATCTATTCCTAGTTGCTTTAATATCCACCAAAGCGCATATGGAAACGAACAAAAACACATAGTTCCTGCTTCAACAAAAAGCGGTATTAAAATTATTTCCTCTAATTTACTCTTAGAGCATGAAGAAGATCCTATTATCTGGCGTGGTGGATTAGTATCCTCTTTATTAAAACAATTCTATACCGATGTTGCTTGGGGAGAATTAGAATATTTATTAATTGATATGCCACCAGGAACAAGCGATGTAACTCTTACCGCATTTCAATCCATACCATTAGATGGAATTATTATTGTTACATCACCACAAGACTTGGTTTCGTTAATAGTTAAAAAGGCTATTAATATGGCTAAGATGATGAATATTCCTATTTTAGGTGTTATTGAAAACATGAGTTATGTTTTATGCCCAAAATGTGATGAACATATTGAAATTTATGGGAAATCTAGACTTGATGAATTTGCTAAAGAAACTGGATTAAAACCACTTGCAAAATTACCTATTAGACAAGAAGTAGTTAAGTTAATTGATGGTGGAGATGCAGAAAAGATAGTAGATTTAATGCCTGAGATTAATGAAGTTATTAAACTTTTGGAGAAATAAATATGATAGAAGTTAAAGAATTTGCTAATCGTAGAGAGAAGTTATATGAATCATTAGATGATAACTCAATTTTAATTTTATATGCTGGAGTCAGTAAAAAAAGAAGTGCTGATGAATGCTATCCATTTATTGTTAATAGAAATTTCTTCTATTTAACTAACATTAAACAAGAAGGTTCGATTCTTTTAGTTGCTAAACAAGATGGCATTATTAAAGAATATCTTTTTATTAGTGAATATGATGAATTAAAGGAAAAATGGACAGGAAAACGCTTAAGACCAGAAGAAGCTAAAGAACTTAGTGGCATTGAAAATATTATGTATTTAAATGCTTTCGAGAGTGAATTAGACTTAATTATTTGCAAAAAAGACAGCGCTTTTGCAAAGATTTCAACCATTTACTTTGATTTAGAACCAGAAAACTTAATTGAAGAATTTAAGACTGTTGAAGAAGCTAAAGATGTTTTATTAATGAATTATCCATGGCTTGAAGCTAAAGATATCTATAATAAAATCGTTAGTTTAAGAATGGTAAAGAGTAAAGATGAAGTTGCTGAAATTAAAGAAGCAATTAACAAAACAAGCATTGGATTAAAGAATATTCTTAAAAAAATTAGACCAGGACTTTATGAATATCAATTATCAAGTTTATTCTATTACACCATTCAAGACTATGATAATAGTGAGTTAAGTTTCCCAACAATTTGTGCTAGTGGAGTTAATGCAACGTGTTTACATTACCCTACACCAGTAGCAAAAGTTAAAAATGGTGAATTAGTTTTATTTGATTTAGGAAGTCAAAATAATGTATACTGCGCAGATATTTCAAGAACATATCCTGCTAATGGAAAATTTAGTGACTTACAAAAGAAGATTTATAGTATTGTTCTTGAATGTAATAAGTTAATTATTGATTCAGTTAAACCTGGAATCACTTTAAAGGAACTTAATGATATTGCTACTAAATTTATGGCAAAAAGATGTGTTGAAGAAGGCTTAATGTCAAACGAATCTGAAATTAGAAAATACTATTTCCACTCAATTGGACACCATTTAGGTCTTGATACGCATGATCCATCAAATAGAGAATTACCACTTGTTCCAGGTAATGTAATTACTGATGAACCAGGACTTTATTTTAGAGAATTAGGTATTGGTGTAAGAATTGAAGATGATATTTTAGTTACTGAAGATGGTAGCTATAACTTAAGTGGATCAATTATTAAAGAAATTGATGATATTGAGAAAGCGATGGGTTCAAGATAATGATTAAAAATATCTTTTTTGATTTTAATGGAACTATTCTTGATGATACTGACCTTTGCTACGATATCGAAGCAAAAATGATTGAAGAAGAAGGTCTCCCTCCAGTTAGCAAAGAATTTTATTTAGACAATTTTTGTTTTCCAGTAATTGACTATTATAAAAAAGTTGGTTTTGATGTTTCTAAAGCTAACTACGATAGAATTTCAAAGAAATTTTTTGATAGTTATTTAGAAAGAGAAAAAAACGAGACCTCATTAAATGAAGGAATAGTCACTTTATTAAAGAAATTAAAAAAAGATGGATATAATCTTTATATTTTGACTGCATCCGAAGAAAAAATATTAATTGAACAATTAAAAGAATTAGAAATCTTAGAATATTTTGATGGATTTAGTGCTAGTAAAAATATTGAAGCTTTAGGAAAAATTGATTATGGAAGAATTTTTATTAAAGAAAACAATATTAATACTAGTGAGAGCGTTATGATTGGCGACACTTTACATGATTATGATGTTGCTAAAGCTTTAAATTTAAAACCTGTTTTATATTCTAAAGGGCATAACTCAAAAACTTTATTAGCTAAGACTGATGCACCTATTGTAGATAACTTTGAAGATTTTTATAAATTATTAAAAACAAGCAGTTTTTAGGTTACTTTTAGCTCAATAGTAAATATTTTTATTAAAATATTTATACTTAAAAATTAGGGTTGTTATAATTATTTTATGAGCAAAAAAAGTAAGGTTATTAGAAAAGTTAAGAAGCATTCTCCAATAAGACTGATGATATCTGCCTTAGCTTTTTTAATTGGTACAATTTTAATAGTTGTTCCTTTAACTATGATTGCTGCTGGAACTCTTTATACCGTTTCATTTTATATTTCTTTAGGAATTCTAGTGGCTTTAGATTTATGCTGTGGGATCTTTATTGCTAATAGCGATGTTCAAGTTGATTTTAAAGTAAGTTGGTTAACAGTTTTACTTTGCTTACCTTACGCAGGAGCCTTTTTATATCTTTTGTATGCTCAAAAAGTTACAACAAGAAGGCTTAAAAGAAAAAAGTTAAGCAAAATTAATATTCAATTAAGACAAAGTGTTGATGACACGACACAAGTTCTATCTCTTTTAAAAGAAGAGAATAAAGATGCTTATTCAATATCTAGATATATTTATAAAAGTGCTTTAAGTGGTGTATATCAAGATACATTTTGTGAATATTTTAAATTTGGAGAATTAGGTTTTCCAAAAATGGTTGAAGAACTTAAAAAAGCAAAAAAGTTTATTTTTATTGAATACTTTATTATTGAAAGTGGAGAATTTTTTGACACTATTTATGGTATTTTAAAAGAGAAGGTTAAAGAAGGTGTTGAAGTAAGATTTATTTATGATGATTTTGGTAGTGTTGCTAAAATTGATAAAAACTTTTATAAACAAGTTAGGGCTGATGGAATTAAATGTTTAGTCTTTAATAGAGTTAGACCTTTTGTTGATATTAGACAAAACATGAGAGATCATAGAAAGATCTTAGTTATTGATGGATGTGTTGGATTTACTGGCGGATGTAATTTAGCCGATGAGTATATCAATAAAGTAGAAAGATTTGGTGTTTGGAAAGATAATATCATAATGTTTAAAGGCGAAGCAGTAAACGGGCTTACAAATACCTTTTTAAGTTCACGGGCTTTGAATAATAAATTTGAAAATAATGGTGAAGATCCAAAATCATTTCACTATGAAAAAAATAGACATTTGCATGAAAATTACCCTGTATTAAGAGGTTTTTATCAACCATTTGGCGAAGTTCCTTTTGATGGAGAAAACACAAGTAGAGATGTTTATCTTGCTATGATAAATAGATCGAAAAAATATTGTTATTTATCTACCCCATATTTAATTCCTGACAGCGAACTTGTAACAGCTTTATTAAATGCTGCTAAAAGTGGAGTTGATGTAAGAATTGTTACTCCTGGAATACCTGATAAAAAGATGGTTTATTGTGTTTCAAGAAGTTACTATGGAAAGTTATTAGCAGGTGGGGTAAAAATTTATGAATATACCCCTGGATTTAATCATACAAAGATGATGGTATGTGATGATGAAATGGCTTTAACTGGAACATGTAATTTTGATTTTAGAAGTTTTTATTTACATTTTGAAAACTGCGTTTTTATTGCTGATTCCCCAGTCATTTTTAATATGAGACAAGACATGGAAGAAATGATTAAAAAAGGAAAAAGGCAAGAAGCGACAGTTTATTTAAATAAGCCTTTTAGAACAAAAGTATTATGGGCGTTTTTAAGGATTATAGTTCCGTTATTATAGTGAGGCAAATTATGGAAGAGCAAAGACAATTAATTATAGAAAACATTACTAAAGTATATGGAAATGCTAAAAAGAACGAAGCAGAAGTCACTGCTTTAAAGGACGCTACTTTTTCAATTAGAAAAGGTGAGCTTGTTTTTATTTTGGGACCTAGTGGAGCTGGTAAATCTACTTTATTAAATATTTTAGGTGGAATGGACAAAGCTACTAGTGGAAAATACATTCTAGATGGAAAAGATGTAACCTTAATGAACGAAAAAGAATTAGCAAAATTTAGAAGAAATGACATTGGATTTGTTTTCCAATTTTATAATTTGATGCCTTCATTAACTGCTTATGAAAATGTTTATATTGCTTCAGCCTTAGTGGATAAACATTATGATCCTGAAAAGATGCTCGAACTTGTTGGGCTTAAAGATAGAGCAAAAAATTTCCCTAGCCAACTCTCAGGAGGAGAACAACAACGTGTTGCTATTGCTAGGGCACTTGTAAAAAATCCTACTTTACTATTATGTGATGAACCAACTGGTGCTCTTGATAGTAAAACAGGTGCATCTATATTAAATTTACTTTATAAAGTAGCTAAACAAGAAAATAAGACTGTAATCATTGTTACACATAATAGAGCCTTAACCGTTGTCGCTGATAGAATTATTGAAATTCAAGATGGTAAAGTTGTTAGTAATTTAATTATTAAACATCCTAAAAAAGTAGAGGACATTAAGTGGTAATATGAGACTAGCTAAGTCATTATTTAAAAAATGTATAAGAGATATATTTAGAAATATAAAACAATTTATTTCTATTATTTTTATTATTGCTATTTCTTGTACTCTTTATATTGGATTAGAGGCTAACGCAGAAGGATTTGAAAAAAGAGTTAATAGCATATTCACTAATGGAAATTTATCAGATATTTGGGTAACGATAAATCCTAATTTAAATGATTTTAGTGAAATGGATGAAGACAAATTATATGTTGAATCTGTAGGAGGAGAAAACGCTAGTAGTGAAACTAGACTTTATATGCCTTCAGAGATATATAGTTTTAGTACATATGCTTTAATTAGCCCTTCTTTTCCAACAATTAATAAACCAGCAAGTTATGAATTTGATGATTTTAATGATAATAATTTCTTTTTTGTAGATGAAGGATTAATTAAAAAATATAAGGATTCTACAGGGAATACGATTGGATTAGGTGATTCTTTACCAGTTTCTTTTCAAACTAATACATTAAAAAGTACCTTGACTCAAGTCATTAATAATGAAGAAACAATTACTTTATTAATCGATTCTTTAATTAGTAATATGACTGATAACGGAGTAGCTACTTCATTACTTGAAAATATTTTAAAAAGTAATATTTCTTCTATTCAAAACTTATTAACTACTTTATTAAATAATTATTTAAGTAGTGAAAGTATTACTTATAATATTGAAGTCAATGGCATAATGACTCATCCAGAAAATATTGATAATGGTAAGTTTTCTAATTCTTACTACCTATTAAGTTCAAGATTACTTTTATCTACTATTTTTAGTGATATGGCAAATAAATTTATGCCAGAAAATTTAGTAGAATTTTTTAATGAACTTAAAATTCAATATGAAGGAAATGAAGTAGTAACTTTATTAATTGATGAGGTTATTAATATATTAAATGACGAAAATAATAGTTCATTAATTACACAAATTATTAGTCTAGTAATTAATGATATTAATTATTCTATCAATCATAAATCAAGTACATTTATTGAATCACTTTTAAGTCATTTATATAACCAAATTGTTTTAATAATCGATCCAAATTTAGACGCTGATTTAGTCTCAAATCAAATCTCAAGTTACTTTAAAAGAAAAAGTAATAATAATTTATTAGCAGTTTTTGATAGAAAAACTAATGGTAGCATTGCTGGAATTACTAATGATATTACTCAAGCAAAACAACTTACATATGTATTTCCAATTATTTTCTTTATCGTTGCAATTTTAATTGTTTTAACAACTGTTGCTCAATTAATTTTAAAAGAGCGTACTCAAATTGGAACAATGAAAGCTTTAGGAATTTCTAAAGGCAAGATTTTACTTTATTATTTATCAATAATGGATATTGTTGCTATTATTGGTATGATTTTAGGCTTCATTTTAGGACCATTAATTTTACCTCATATCCTAAATATTAAATATAGTATTTTATATCAAATTCCTGCCTTGACTTATGTATTTCCTTTTAAAGTCTCGTTAATTTCTTTAATAATTGTTTTAGCTTTAATTTCATTATTGACATATTTATTAATAAGAAAAGAGTTAAGTTATTCAGCAAGTGAATCAATGCGAGTTGCAACTCCATCTTTCCATTTAAAAGCAAGAAAGAAAAATATTAAAAATACATCGTTGATGATGACCTTTAGAAATATTAAAGTTCATATGACTAAATCAATTATGGTCATTATTGGTGTATTAGGATGTACAGCATTATTAATTTGTGGAATGGGAATTGATGACACAATTAATTATGGAAAAGACCTAGATTTAATTAACTTCTATAATAGTGATCTAGTAGTTAATTTAGCTCCAGGACTTGAAAGCGGAGAAGCTAAAGAAGAACTTATGCGTTATGAAGGAATTGAATATGCTGAAGAGTATTCTTTAGCTCAAACTCAAGTTACTTGTAACAATAGATCAATTAATACAAATATATATTTTATTTCTGCTAACTCTTTATTTTATAAGTATGATGATAACTTAGGTGAAGGCGGACATGGAGATTTAAATAAAGTTATTTTAACTTCTCAAAAGGCTGAAAAATTGAATGCTAAGGTTGGAGATACATTAACATTTAACTTAGATGGTAAATTTGAAAGTTACGAAATTGGTGCAATTTATTATGCTTTTTCCACTAATGGTATTATTGTCTATCAAGAAACAAGTGAAGACTTTATTAGGTCTCCAAATATTGCATGGGTAAAAATTAAAGACGGATATAATGCAAACGATATAAAAGAAGAATTATTAGCAAATTCTAAAGTTGCTTATAGCATTATGACTTACGATGAAACAATAGACCAAATTGAAGGTTATATGTCTAGTGTCAGTCAAATGACAACCACTATTAAAATATTTGCTATTTTACTAGCAGTAGTAGTTTTAATTAATTTAGCAATTTTAAATTTCAATGAAAGAAAAAGAGACATTGCAACATTAAGAGTATTAGGGTTTTCAATGTTTGAGATTGCTTCAAGTCTTGTCTATGAAGTTATGATATTAACTACAATTGGATCTATTTTAGGACTTTTCTTTGGTATGCCTATAGAGATGCTAGTTTTAGGAATTAATAAAGTAGATTTAATTGATTGGGAATATGTAATTTATCCTCAAACATATGTAATATCATTCTTAATTAGTTTCTTAACGGCATTGATAGTTAATATAATAATCTCTTTTAGAATAAATAAAGTTTCAATGTCTGAATCTTTAAAGAGTGTAGAATAACTTAAATTCTATAAAATCAGGTGGGGTGTGTATTCCATCTCCCAGTTATAATTTATAAGTTAAAAAAAGAACCATTTCATTACTATGATGGTTCTTTTTTGACAAAAATAGTTAAGTTTTAGATGTTTTTATATTTAGCTTCCCACTTTTTACGTTCAGCGTTATTTAAAATCTTCTTTCTCATTCTAAAGTTATTTGGTGTAACTTCGACAAGTTCATCACTATTAATATAATCTAAGCATGCTTCAAGAGTCATTTTTCTAGGAGATTTTAAAACGACTGTTTGATCCTTATTAGCACTTCTTTGGTTAGTTAAGTTTTTAGTTTGGCAAACATTAACACTTAAATCAGTATCATATTTATTTTCGCCAACGATCATACCTTCGTAGATTTGAGCGCCTGGATAAATAAACATAACGCCTCTTTCTTCAACGTGTTGAATAGCATAAGGGGTGGCTTGGCCATTTTCGGTTGCTACTAAAACACCAATAGCTCTTTCTCCAATCTTGCCTTGAGCAACTGGACGATATTCTTTAAATGTATGAGCGATAATTCCATATCCTTTAGTTAAAGTTAAGAAATTAGTAACAAATCCTATTAAGCCTCTTGATGGTATAACATAGTTAATTTTGGTATTAACATCTCCAGCGTCCATATCAATTAATTCAGCATCTCTAGAGCCAAGAGAAGTCATAATATCACCAACGAATTCATTTGGAACCTCGACACTTAAATCTTCATAAGGCTCTTCCTTGACTCCATCGACCTCTTTAATAATAACTTGTGGTCTACTAACTTCGATTTCAAATCCTTCTCTACGCATATTTTCGATTAAGATTCCTAAGTGAAGTTCGCCTCTACCACTGACAACCCATGTTTCACTGTTTGGAACTCTCTTAACTTTTAAAGAAACATCTTTTTGGGCTTCTTTATAAAGTCTTTCTTCGATTTGTCTTGCTGTTAATAATTTTCCATCTTGTCCTGCAAATGGTGAACTATTTGTACCAAATGTCATTTGGAGAGTTGGTTCATCAATATGAAGAAGTGGCAATGGTTCAATATTGTTTACATCACAAATTGTTTCACCAATATTAATATCTGGTAAGCCAGCTACTGCGACGATTTCACCAGCATGAGCCTCTTCAATTTCAATTTTCTTTAATCCATAATATCCGATTAATTTAAGAATTTTAAAACTCTTTGCTGTTCCATCAAGTCTAGCACAAGAAACTGTAGTGCCAACTTTAATTGTCCCTCTTTGAATTCTACCAATTCCCATTCTTCCAACATAATCATTATAATCAAGTAATGCTGCTTGAAGTTGAAGTGGTCCGTTTTCTTCAACTTTTGGCTCAGGAATTTCATTAATAATTAATTCGTAAACTGGATCCATTCCAGGTTTTTGTGTTGAAGGATCGCTACTAAACGAACTTGTTCCATTCAAAGCGCTCGTATAAGCAACTTTAAAATCAAGGAAATCATCTGGAGCACCAAGTTCCATGAAAAGTTGTAAAACTTCATCAACAGCTTTTTCTGGATTAGCGTTTGGACGGTCAACTTTATTAACAATGACTACAGGTTTAACACCAGCTTCAATTGCTTTTTTTAGAACAAATCTTGTTTGAGGCATTGTACCTTCAAATGCGTCAACAAGAAGTAAGCAACCATCAACCATGTGCATAATTCTTTCAACTTCGCCACCAAAATCTGCGTGCCCTGGAGTATCAAGAATATTAATTTTGTAATCTTTATATTTAATACTTGTAGTTTTAGCTAAGATGGTAATGCCTCTTTCTCTTTCGATCGCGTTACTATCCATTGCTCTATCTTCTAATTTTTCGTTTTCTCTAAATGTTCCGCTACATTTAAGAAGTTGATTAACTAGGGTAGTTTTTCCATGGTCAACGTGTGCGATAATAGCGACATTTCTCATCTTCATAAATAAATACCTCCAAAAAAACTAGATATAAAAATATCACAATTTAATTTAAAAATATACATAAATGTATATTTAAGTGTAAAATTTTTCATTTTTAATGAAAATATTAGATTTTATGGTGAGTAAAATAATCATAAAACATTTTTGGCAAAGCACTTTAATTTAAAATAATTTGTAGATATAATTTTTCTTATGGCGATAAATGAAATTAAAGTTATAAAAGCAAAAGTTAACAACTTAAAGAATATTGATGTTACGTTACCAAAAGACAAATTAATTGTTTTCACTGGAGTTAGTGGAAGCGGAAAATCAACACTTGCATTTGACACTATATTTGCTGAAGGTCAAAGAAGATATATTGAATCTCTATCTAGTTATGCTAGACAATTTTTAGGCAATTATGAAAAACCAGACGTTGAAAGTATAGAAGGACTTTCTCCTGCAATTGCTATTGATCAAAAAAGTGTTTCACATAACCCTAGAAGTACTGTTGGAACAGTTACTGAGATTTATGATTATCTTAGACTTCTTTATGCACGTATTGGTGTTCCATATTGCCCAACTCATCATGAACCTATCATTGCATTTTCTGTTCAAAAAATCACTGATATTATCATGAAAAGTCCGCAAAACTCACGTATTCAAATATTATCACCACTTGTTAGAGGTGAAAAAGGTACCTTTAAAGATACTATAAATAAAATTAAAGCTAATGGCTTTACTAGAGTAAGAATTGATGGAGAAACTTACTTATTAGAAGATGTACCTGAGTTAGAAAAAAATAAACGTCATAATATTGATATTATTATTGATAGAATCGTATTAAAAGAAGATAGCAGAAGTAGAATTTTTGAAGCGGTAGAACTTGCTAGTGAATGGGCAAATGGTTTTGTATTAACTCTTATTAATGATGAAGAGCATCTTTATAGTGAGCATAATGCTTGTCCAATTTGTGGATTTACTGTTCCAAAACTTGAACCTAGATTATTCTCTTTTAACTCACCTTTAGGATGTTGCCCTAGTTGCAATGGATTAGGTATATCTCAAGAAGTTGATTTATCTTTACTTGTTCCAGATATGAATAAGTCAATTAATGAAGGAGCAATCGTTTATTATAAAAATATTGTTGGAACAAATAACTTGGATTGGCAAACATTTGAAGCTGTAATGAATCATTATCATATTTCTTTAGATAAACCTTTTAAAGATTTGACCAAAGAAGAAGTTGATATTATTTTAAATGGAAGTAAAGATCCATTAGATATAACTTTACGTAGTTCAAGTGGCAATATTACTCATAGAAGAGGATTTGTTGAAGGTATTAAGACTAGAATTGAAAGATTATATAAAGAAACAACAAGTGAATTTTCTAGAGAATGGTATGGATCATTCTTAAAAGATAAAGAATGCACTAAATGTCATGGAGCTAGATTAAGTGAAAAAGTTTTAAGTGTTAAAATTGATGGCTTAAATATTTATGAAATGACTTGCTTATCATTAGATAAACTTTATGATTTCATCTCCAATCTAAAAAATAAATTAACACCTTATCAATTAACTGTTTCTTCAATGGTTATAAATGAGATATTAAATAGATTAAAGTTCTTGATTGATGTAGGACTTGATTATTTAACATTAGCTAGAATGTCTATGACATTAAGTGGTGGAGAAAGCCAAAGAATTAGACTTGCTACACAAATTGGATCAAAACTTAGTGGCGTTTTATATGTTTTAGATGAACCTTCAATTGGTTTACATCAAAGAGATAGTGAGAGATTAATTAATTCGCTTAAAGAGATGCGTGATTTAGGAAATACATTAATTGTTGTTGAACACGACGATGAAATGATTAAAAGCGCAGATTATATTGTAGATATTGGTCCTAGAGCAGGTGTTCATGGTGGAGAAGTTGTTGCTTGTGGAACGCTTCAAGACATTGAAAACTGCGAAAGAAGTTTAACTGGACAATATTTATCTGGAAAAAAATATATTCCTGTCCCACTTGAAAGAAGAAAGGGAAATGGCAAATTTATTGAGTTAACTGGTTGTAAAGTTAATAACCTTAAAAATGTTAACGTTAAGATTCCTTTAGGTGACTTTGTTTGTGTCACTGGTGTTAGTGGAAGTGGAAAATCTTCTTTAATTAATGAAACACTTTATAATGCAATTTTAAAGATTGTTGAAAATAAAAATGTTGATGTTGGTCCTTATAAAACTATTAAAGGATTAGAAAATATTGATAAAGTTATTAATATTTCTCAAGAGCCAATTGGCAGAACTCCTCGTAGTAATCCAGCGACTTATGTTAAAGCTTTTGATGATATTAGAGATATATTTAGTCAAACAATTGAAGCAAAAGCCCATGGATTTGATAAATCAAGATTCTCATTTAATATGCCTGGTGGAAGATGTGAACATTGTCAAGGTGCTGGTGTTACTAGAATTCCTATGAATTTCTTGCCTGATGTTTATGTAAAATGTGATGAATGTGATGGAAAAAGATATAATGACGAAACATTACTTTGCACATATAAAGGTAAAAATATCTATGATGTTTTAGAGATGACTATTGAAGATGCATATGAATTCTTTAAACCTCATATTAGCCTTGCTAGAAAGTTAAAAACATTAATTGATGTTGGATTAGGTTATATTAAAGTTGGTCAACCAGCAACAACTCTTAGTGGTGGAGAAGCTCAAAGAGTTAAACTAGCTTATTATTTACAAAAACGTCCTACAGGAAAAACTTTATATATTCTTGATGAACCTACAACTGGACTTCATACTGATGATGTTAAAAAGTTATTGGAAGTTCTTGAAAGAATTGTTAATAATGGAGATACAATTTTAGTAATTGAACATAACTTAGATGTCATTAAAGTTGCTGATTACATTATTGATTTAGGACCAGAAGGTGGAGATAGAGGTGGCCAAATTATCGCTACTGGAACCCCAGAAGAAGTTAGCAAGAGTCCAATAAGTTATACAGGTATATATCTTAAAAAAGCTTTGGATGAAGATAAAAAAAGAAAAGAAAAACTTCAAAACGAGTAAAAAATATGCAAAAGTCAACTATTTGGTTGACTTTTTTAAATTTTTACTTAGATTAGATAGTTAATTTTCTAACATAAAAATTTAAAAATGATGGCTATGAATTCTTTTTTAAAGACTTAAGATAGCAAAATGTATTATTATATTTGATAGTAAATATAAATATTTACTATAGAGAAGTAAGTGAGAATTTTTATGAATGAAGTTATTTATTATCTAGCTATGGCGTTATTTGTAATTGGTGCTATAAGCTATGGAGTAATCGTTAGTCGAGTTATAAAAAATAAGGTAAGAATTAATTTTAATGAGTTAACTAAAAAGTATTTACCTATATTAGGTGGATGTTTTGGGCTTTTAACAATTGGATTAATTTTATTTATAAGTGCTTTTTATTTAGATCCTTCAACGCTTGATTTAATAAAAAACAATAATTTAACTCTTGATGCTGGTCATCAATTTTTATCATACTTCTTCATCATTTTAGTTGGAGTATTTGGATTTACATTTTTAACTTCATTTTTTGGATATTTCTATTTAACAAACTTAGATGACAAGATTAAAAAGATTTTAAAGATTACAATGTATTCATCAATTCCTTTATTCATTGTTTCTTTTATATTAATGTCAGAAGGAAATGCTCCTTATTTGAGCTATCCATTATGTAATTCAATTTATATCGGTAAACATGGAATTAAATTTATAAATAATTACCTTAGGCCTGAACCATTTTATATCTATAGTAATGGGACCTACACTTTAGATGGAGGAGTTTCAATTGCGTTTTATGCAATATTTATTTTAAGCGGAGCGTTTTTAGTTTTAGCTATTTGTGATCACTTTATATATAAATACTATGGAATTCATGACGCTGTAACTACTTGCTTTTTTGTTGCTTTCCCAGCTGGATTAATTGGCGCTAGATTATGGTATGTAGTGCTTGATATTTCTAAAGAAGGTGCTTCTTCAATTTATGTTCATGACTGGAAAAAAATATTCCATGTTTGGGATGGTGGACTTGGTATTATGGGAGGCGCTATTTTAGGTATTATTGCTGGAGTTAGTGTCATGTTAATTATTAAATACTGGAAAAAAGATCCAGCATATCAAAAACTTAATTATCTTAGATTAGCAGATATTATTATTCCTACTATTTTAGTTGCTCAAGCAATAGGAAGAATTGGAAATTTCTTTAACTGCGAAGTCCATGGAAATCCAATCCCATTTGCAAGTATTGAATGGTTACCAACATTTATAAAACTTAATTATCAATATGATTACTCATCTCAAATTGGTAACTTATCTGATGCTTATCTTCCACTTGCAACAATTGAAACTATTACCAATTTGATTGGGTATTTCTTTATATACTTTGGCGTTTGTAGAGGATTAGGCAAATATCACGCCGAAGGAAGTGGCGCTGGATGGTATTTATTATGGTATGGAACAACAAGAGCTTTACTTGAACCATTAAGAAGTGGAAACTTCCAATATGATTTAAGCATTTCATCAGCCTATGTAATGATTGCCGCGGGTTTATTCCTAATTCTTTTCTTTATAGTTTTAAAAGTCTTAAGAGAAAAGAAATTATTATTTTATAAAAATTCTAATTTTGTTGATGAGGCAATTAGTAAAGACACTAGAAGCGAAAAGGTATTAAAAAGAAATGCAATTATAGTTAGTGCAGTCGCTTTATTTATTATAGTAATGATCATTATATTTTTTAACATATGGTAAAACTATTAATTTTTGATATGGATGGTACTTTAATCGATACTGATGAAGTACTTTATGAAACATGGAAAGAACTTTTTAAACTATATAAACCTAAGGATTATAAGATTGATAGGGAGTTTGTTAGAGGCTTTAGTGGCCCGCCAGTCATGGATTCTATTAAACTAGCTTTTCCTGAAAAAGATCCTGATTTTATATTAAAGGAATATAGAACTAGAACTGCTAAATATTACGACATGGATTATTTAAAACTTTTTCCCAATGAATTACCAGTTTTAAGAAAACTTCATGAAGAAGGCTATTTATTTGCTATTGCTACAAGTAAAAATAGAGAGATGGCTCTTAAGACTTTAGAAAAGTATGGTTTTGAAAACATGTTTTCTTTAATATTGACAAGTTCAGATCATTTTAAAACTAAGCCAGATCCAGAGATGCTTAATTACATCATCGATAAACTAAATGTTTCTAAAGATGAAACTATTATGATTGGAGACACAAAATTCGATTACTTGGCTGCAGAAAATGCTAAGATAAAATGTATCTTATTTAAAGGTGCTCCTAGACATTATGATAGTGAAACAAAACCATATAAAATAGTTGATTCTTACGAGGAATTATATAAAGTTATAAAGAATTTGGAAAAATAATTAAATTCGAATTGTTGTTATTTTTGAAAGGGAAAATAACAACATGTTAGTAATTAAAAACTTACATAAATCTTTTAAGGTATCTTCATCACGATCTTCTTTAATATTAAAAGACATTAATTATTCTTTTAATGATAAAGGACTTTATTTTATTGTTGGAAAAAGTGGGAGTGGAAAAACAACACTTCTTAATGTTTTAAGTTGCTTAATGAAAGCAGATTCTGGAGAAGTTATTTTTAATGATAAAAATATTCTACTTTATAAAAAGAATGAAAGAGTTGATTATATAAAAAATGATATTTCTATTTTATTTCAAAAATATAATTTACTAGATGATTTAAGTGTTTTAGATAACTTAATAATCGCTTTGTCCATTAAAAATATGGAAATTGATAATAGAGTGGACGAATTACTTAAAAAGTATGGATTATATGAAAAAAGAAATCAAATAGTAGGAACCTTAAGTGGAGGGGAAAAGCAAAGAGTAGCTTTAATCAGAGCGATTATTGCTCGACCTAAAATTTTATTTTGTGATGAACCTACAGGAGCTTTAGATCACGAAAATTCATTATTATTAATGAAGGAATTAAAAGAGTTGTCTAAAGAAATTTTAGTAATTGTTGTCACACATAATATGGAACTTTTTTCACTTTTTTATGATGGATTTTTATATTTAGAGAATGGTGAAATAAAAGAGTTTTCCTCTCCTAATTTAGGTAAGGATAACAAAACTTCTAAAGCTATTTCTAATCACAAAAATAGTAAAAATGATAACTTATTTATAAATAAAATAGCTACAAAAAATATAAAAAATAATTTTAAACGAAATATAATAAGTACTATTTCTGCAGCCTTTTCGATTATTGTACTTATTTTATCAATCTTTTTAAATCGTGGTATAAGTTCATGTAAAAACGATTTAATTAAATCTTATGCAGATAATAATTCATATAATGTGTCTTTAGTTAAAAGTGAGAGTATAGACAATTCACCTATTGAATTAGAAAAAAGTATTAGACCAAATTATAACGATTTAAATGAATTATTTAATGGTATTAATTGTTATATAGATTTTTCTTATGATTATTTTTTTAGAGGACAAAAAGAGATTAAGTTTAATAAGTTATCAATAGATAAATTTAGTTGTAGACCATACGCGAATTTAGTTTATCCAAATAATTATTTATTAATTAATTCAAATTTGGCTAACATGTTAAATGAAAAGGAATTACTTAATAAAGAAATAAGCCTATTTGTAAAATGCGATTATAGTTATATAAGTGAAAGAAATAATACAACAATTATTGATACTTTCGAAGTTGAAATACCTTTTATAATTGGTCAAATTAATAATGAATTTAATTACATGAATCAACCATGTGCCTATTATTCAACTTTTTACTTTGAGAAAGTTTTAAAAAATACGATAGCTTTAAATTCATCTTTGGATCTAAATAAAAATACTACTTTTTATGATTTAGTGACGATATCAAAAGACGAAAGTGAAATAAGCAGTTACTCTTATAAAGTTTTTGCTTTTGATGATAAAAGCAATAAAAAGATCCAAAATCTTATATCGAGTAAAACAACAAAAAACACAAATTTAAAAATTGAAAATTATGGATTTACTCTAGTAAATTCTTTTATCTCTTTATCTGAGAGTGTATTTCTTGGAATTAATATTTTTATAATTTTGTTAGCCTTAACAGCTCTTTTTATTATTGGATTTTTGGCATATAGTTCTGTTACTATGAGTCGAAAAGAAATTGCGATTGTCTCAAGCATTGGCGCAAAAGATAATTCAATTTTAAATATTTATATAATTGAGCAATTTGTTTATTCGATAAATGGTTTAATTATTGGAATATTGTTTAGCTTGTTATTAAAATCTATATTAAATCGTATTTTAAAAAGTTTCTTTATTGTGAATAACTTAATAAATTTTGATGGGCTAGTAATAACAATAATTATTTTAACTAGTATAATTTTTGTTTATTTAGCAAATTTAATTCCTTTACGTTTCGTTAAATTAAATAGCATAGCGGAGGAGTTAAAGGAAGAATGATTTTAAAATTAAAAAAATTATCTAAAAAAATAAATGAACAAATATTAATTAAGAATTTTACTTTTGAATTTAAAGAAAGTGGCTTTTATATTATTTTAGGAGAATCAGGTTGTGGAAAAACAACTTTACTGAATATACTTTCTTTAATTGACACAAACTATGAAGGATTATATTTAATTAATGATAATGATGCCTTTAGATATAAAGAAGTTGAAAAGTGTTCATTGCGTAGCAATAAATTCTCATATATTTTTCAAAATTTTAATTTATTTGATGATGATACAGTTTTTAATAACATAATGTTAATGTTAGATTCGATTAGCGAATTAACAAATGATTTTAAAATTAATAAAGTCACTGAAGTAATCAAACTTTTAGACTTAGAAAAAATAAGAAATGAATATGTTAGGAATTTAAGTGGAGGAGAAAAACAAAGAGTTGCAATTGGAAGAGCGATTATTACAAGCCCAGAAGTTATTTTTTGTGATGAGCCAACAGGCTCTTTAGACACTATTAACACAGAAAATATATTTAACATATTAAGAAATATATCTCTTAATACAACTGTTATTTGTGTAACTCATGATAAAGAAAACGCTATAAAATATGCGGACACAATTTTAGAATTTAAGAATAAAGAAATAAAAGTTATAAAGAACCAACCTAAAAAGAAAAAAGAGAAGTTAAAGTTAATGAACTTGTTGTCAAAAAAGAAAACTTCAACTTTGCGTTTTAAATATATTTTTAACTATGTTTACTCAAAGCTTAAAATTCGAAAAGTTAGAAATGTTATTAAAAGCATATTTTTATCAATTTCTTTAATTTCCACTGGTTTATCTTTAGGCCTGTCTACGGGTTTGCATACATCTCTTGTTGATTCTTTTAAATCAGTTTTGGACCAAAATTTAGTAGTTTTGAATAAAAAAGACTGCAAAAACACAATATTTGATTTTTATTCCAGTTCAATTAATGATGTTGCCTCATTATTAAATAAGTATAAGGACGACTTAGATTATTTTGGTACAAACTATCTAGTAGATTTTGAAAACTTTTTTCCAAACGGAAATGATTTATATTTAACTCAAACAGGAAAATTAAAAAGGATAGAAGGATTTAATATAAGAATGTTTAATGAGTTTATTGTCATTAGAGATTTTTCTCGTTATGAAATTTATCCTACTCAAACAGAAGATCTAGAAGATGATGAAATAATCATGTCTTTTAATTATGAGCAAATGAAAAATATATGTATGGAGTTAAGAATTGAGAAGACTTTTGACTCTCTTGCTAGATACATAAAAACTCATAATCTATTAGTTACTTTAAGAGTACAAAATGATTCCTGGCAATATAGTGATGAACAATTATTTAAAGTAAAAGGTGTTATATTAGATTCAAGTAATAGAATTTATCATACTAACCCGTTATTTAATAATGTTCTTTTTGAAGAAAAAATGCGTTTCCCAGTTTCCAATAGATTAAATAAAGTTGAAGATTATCCTTGGATATTTAAAAAAGTTTATTATGTACATACTAAAAAGTTTCAAACGTATTTTTTAAATAAAGTATTTTATGATGAAGACTATCAAAATTTCCTTTTTGATAGTGACAATTCCACATATTCACCTTTAACCTGCGCGTATGATACTCAAGTGACTAATAAATTATTTGTCTATAATGTTTTTAAGGATACTATTGATATAAACATGATTAAGAATCTCGATGATATTGATTTTAAATATGAAAACTATTATTTTTCAACAAACCAAGGATATTTTAATAATGGAACTTCACTTTTTAGTGGCTTTTCTAAACCTGTGTTTTTTTCTTTGGACAGTCAAAAGTTGGATTTTATTATCGATGCGCATTCAAAGGTTGGTGAAGATGAATATTTAAATATAAAAGTTCCTGAAAATGTTGTTGATGGATATGCTTTTAAGCCATCAAGTGACAACTTGAAGTTTAAGTCTACTCAAATAGAATTATTACCAAATGAAATTTTTGTGAGTGAAGGATTTAGAAAAATACTTGGAGTTGATGATGTTATTAATAAAGAAGTTTTTGTAACTTTATTAACAAATAGTGCTTCAGTTGATAATGAGATAAGAAACACGTTCAAAACCATAAAGTTAGTGATTAAAGGAGTTGAAGAAAGAGATAACAATGTGGCAATTTATCAAAATAAAGATTTTTCAATATCTTTATTTCGTGACCTATTTAAAATTTCTTCTTTTTCTTTAATTCCAACATCAATAATCTTTGAAACAAATAATAAGTTAGACCAAAAAGATATTGATTACATTAATAGCTTCTTTTCAGATTATGAATTAACAAATCCTATTTTGACTATTGAACAAAGTATCGAAGACTCTATGTTATTTTTAAAATATCTATTATTTGGATTTAGTGTATTATCAATTATCTCATCGTTTATATTCCTAGTTATCATTAGTATCGTAAATGCAATTGAATCTAAAAAAGATATTTCAATATTTTGTATATTAGGGTTTAATAAATTTCAAATTTTAAAAATTTTTATATTCGACAATCTTTTCTATTCTCTAATATCATTCATTACTAGTTCGATATCCTTGATATTTATATCAATGACAATTGAAAATGTGTTAAGCAAAACATATGGTATTTCTTCATTTAACATTGCAAATCCTATATATTTTGCTTTTAATATTATAATTTTATTAATAGTCAGTGTTCTTTCAGCATTAACAATTTTAAGGGTAATAAGAAACTTAAAAATAGAAAAACATTTGCATTAAGATATGTTAGTACAAATTAAATAACATAGTTAAAAAACAATATAACATGACTTTTCCTTTATTTTTAATGATTTTTGTTTTTAATTATGTAATAATTAAATGCGATTTTTAGGAGGTCATATTATGGGATTAAAAGCAGGAATTGTTGGATTGCCAAATGTTGGGAAGTCAACTTTATTTAATGCAATTACAAATAGTAATGTTGAAGCTGCTAATTATCCTTTTGCAACCATTAATCCTAATGTTGGTACAGTAATTGTTCCAGATGAAAGAGTTGATAATTTATCAAAGTTATTTAATCCTAAGAAAACCATATATACTACTTTTGAGTTTTATGATATTGCTGGCTTAGTCAAAGGAGCTAGTAAAGGTGAAGGGTTAGGAAACCAATTTCTTTCTCATATTAGAGAAACTGATGCAATAATTGAAGTTGTTAGATGTTTCGAAAATAGTGAAATTATTCACGTTGAAAATACTGTAGACCCTGTTAGAGACATTGAAATTATTAATTTAGAACTTGTTATGGCTGATTTGGATACTTGCGCAAATAGACTTGGAAAAATAGAAAATAAAG
Organism: uncultured Bacilli bacterium; assembly: GCA_944368945.1. Taxonomy (GTDB): domain Bacteria; phylum Bacillota_I; class Bacilli_A; order RFN20; family CAG-826; genus Onthovivens. The sequence goes on along the minus strand of CALVXH010000009.1, from coordinate 4,868 downwards.
CTCGTATTTCTAAAGATAAAGAAAGTATGATTGAGGTCAATTTACTCACAAAATTAAAGGCAAGACTTGAATCTGGTAAATCAATTAGAGGCTTATCATTTACTGAAGATGAATCAAAAATTCTTAAGAACTTTAACTTTTTGACAGCAAAGCCAATTATTTATGTGGCTAACGTTAGCGATAGTGATTTAATGGATATTGAAAACTGTGAGAATTATAAAAAAGTTAGAGAATATGCAAAACAAGAAAACGCAGAATGTATACCTGTTTGTTGTGAAATAGAAGCTGAATTATCAAAATATTCAAAGGAAGAAAAAGAAGAATTTTTAAAGAGTCTTGGTGCTTCAAGTAGTGGACTTGATAAACTTGTAAAGAGTGCTTATAAATTACTAAATCTTTCAACATTCTTTACAGTTGGGTCTGATGAAGTTAGAGCACGGACATTTAAAAAAGGAATGTTAGCACCTGATTGTGCTGGAATTATTCATACCGACTTTAAAAAGGGTTTTATTAAAGCAGAAGTTTATACTTATAACGATATCATGCAATATAAAAACGAAGTTGCATTAAAAGAAGCAGGAAAATTAAGAATTGAAGGAAAAGATTATGTTGCTCAAGATGGCGACATATTCTTCTTTAGATTTAACGTTTAATTATGAGAATAGGCATTAGTAAAGACATTCATAAAACTGTTGTAGGAAAACGATTAGTTTTGTGTGGGGTAGAAATACCTTGCCCCTTTGGACTCGAATCTCATAGTGATGGAGATTGCGCTACTCATGCAATTGTTGAATCAATTTTTGGAGCTTTAAATGTTGGTGATTTAGGAACACATTATCCACCAAACGATGATAAATACAAAAATATTTCGTCTCTTTATTTTTTAAAAGATGCGAATCGTATAATGAAAAGCAATGGATACGAAATAAATAATATTGATGTATTTATTTCTTGTGAAAAGCCTAAACTTAAAGATTATATTCCAAAGATGGTGGAAGTAGTTAGTTCAATATTAGAGACAGATCCTAAGAATGTTTCTATTAAAGCTGGTACGAATGAAAAAATGGATGCTGTAGGTAGAGGAGAAGCAATTGAAACTTATTGCGTTTGCCTCTTAAAGGAGAAAAGAAATGGATGATAAGAAGAAAGTAAGAGTTAGATATGCTCCATCCCCAACGGGTTATTTACATATTGGTGGAGCTAGAAGTGCTTTGTTTAATTATCTTTATGCTAAAAAGTATAATGGTGATTTTGTATTTCGTATTGAAGACACTGATATTGAAAGAAATATTCCTGGTGCTGAACAAAGTCAATTACATGATTTAATTTGGCTTGGGATTATTCCTGACGAATCAACGGAAAATCCAAATCCAAAATATGCACCATATAGACAAACTGAAAAGTTAGATATTTATAGACAATATGCTCAAAAGTTAGTTGATATGGGTGTTGCTTATGAATGTTATTGTACAGAAGATGAACTTGCTGAAATGAAAGAAGAGCAACTTGCTAATGGGGTAAAATCGTTTAAATACAATAGACATTGTTTAAATTTAACAGAAGAAGAAAAAGAAAAATATAGAAAAGAAGGTAGAAAACCTACTATTAGAATCAAGATGATGGAAAACCATGAATTTAAGTTCCGTGATCTTGTTAGAGGAGATGTTAAATTTAATAGTAATGATATTGGTGATTTCGTTATTATGAAGTCTAATGGCATCCCAACCTATAACTTTGCAGTTGTAATTGATGACCATTTAATGGGCATTACACATGTTTTACGCGGAGAAGAGCATTTATCAAATACACCAAAACAACTGCAAATTTATGAATATTTTGGTTGGGAACCTCCAAAATTTGGACATATGACAATTATTGTTAATCCAAACGGTAAGAAATTATCAAAGCGCGATCATGATATATTACAATTCATGTCGCAATACCGCGACTTAGGCTATGTCCCGGAAGCAATATTTAATTTCTTGTTCTTATTGGGTTGGACAAGTGAAGATAATAGAGAAATCTTTACTAAAGAAGAAGCTATAAAAGCTTTTGACCCATCTAGATTATCTTCATCACCATCTATGTTTGATAACAAGAGATTATTATGGACAAATCAATACTATATTAAACACATGGATAATGAGAAATATTTTGAATTCATTATGCCATTTGTAAAAAAAGCAAATATTCCATCGAACTTAAATGACAATCAATTAAAATCTATTAGTTTAATCTTTAAGAATGAAATTGAAATCGGTCAAAATATTACAGATATGTTAAATGATATCTTTGTTAAAAAGACAGATTATGATGAAGAAGAGAAGGCAATTTTAAATTCAGAAAGTGCAAAAGTTGTCATTCCACTTTTTAAAGAAAAACTTGAAAAACTTGATGTGATTAACCAAGATACAGTTAAAAATATCTTTAAAGAAATTCAAAAAGAAACTGGTTTTAAAGGCAAAGATTTATACATGCCAATTAGAATTAAGTTAACTGGATCTATGCATGGTATTGAAATGTTTAACATTATTGATATATTAGGCAAAGAGGAAACTCTTTCACGCTTAATATAGTAGTATTTTTATAAATGATTAATTATAATTATTGAGAGAAAGAGGAAAATAAAATGGCAGAAAATTATAAAAACGAATCAATGGTAGATGTCGCTTATAGTGTTTTAAAAGAAAAAGGTGAAATCATTAAATTTTCTGATTTGTTTAACGAAGTTGCTTTAAGATTAGAGTTAACTGACGCAGAAAAAGCTGATAACATTTCTACTTTTTACACTGGTTTATCTTTAGATGGACGTTTTGTTAATCTTGGAGATAATGAGTGGGATTTAAGAGCCAATCAAACTTATGACAAGGTTCATATCGATATGAATGATGTTTATAGTGACATTGAAGAAGAAACTAAAGGAAATAGAGACCTTGAAGAATTTGATCATGAAGAAATCGAAGCAGAAGGCTTAGATGAAGATCTTGATGATGAAGATTCTGATGAAGATGAAGAAGATTATGACAGATTTTCAAAAGAAGATTTGTAATAATAGATTAAAAGGAGTTATTTTAATATGGCATTAGTTAGTGCAACCGAAATGATTAATAAAGCTCATGAAGGTCATTATGCAATTTGTGCATTCAACATTAATAATTTAGAATGGACAAAATCAATTTTATTAGCTTGTGAAAAGGCTAAGGCACCTGTTATTTTGGAAGTTAGTGAAGGTGCAAATAAATATATGTGTGGATACAAGACAGTTGCTGATATGGTCAAAAATATCCATGATTATTTAAAGATTACTGTTCCTGTTGCTTTACACCTTGATCATGGTACATATGAAGGCGCAAAGGCTTGTATTGAAGCTGGATATACATCAGTTATGTTTGATGGTTCTCACTATCCTTTTGAAGAAAACCTCGCAAAATCAAAAGAAATTATTGAATTGGCTCACGCAAAAGGTGTTTCTGTTGAATGTGAAGTTGGTGGCATTGGCGGAAGCGAAGATGGTGTTACAAGTTCTGGAGAAAAAGCAGATCCTGAAGAATGTAAAGTTATTGCTGGTTTAGGTGTCGATTTCTTAGCTGCTGGTATTGGCAATATTCATGGCATATATCCTGCAAATTGGCAAGGTCTTGATTTTGAAGTTTTAAAGAAAATTCAAGCAGTTACAGATGGCAAACCATTAGTTTTACATGGTGGTACAGGAATCCCTTATGATATGGTTAGAAAAGCGATTTCATTAGGAGTTTCTAAAGTTAATATTAATACAGAATTACAACTTGAGTTTGCTAAAGCAGAAAGAACTTACTTTGAAGCTAAAAAAGATTTAGATACAAAGAATAAAGGTTTTGATCCACGTAAACTTTTAAAACCAGGATGCGAAGCAATTGAAGCAAAGGTTACTGAGTTACTTAAAGCATTTGGAAGTTACGGTAAAGCTGAATAATTAAATAAGAAGTCGCCTTTGAGGGCGGCTTTTTTAAAGGAGAAGTTAATGTTTGAGAAAGAATTAGAAGCATCTATACATATCGCTAGAGAAGCTATGAAAAATATTATGAATTATTATACTCATGGCTTTCATACAGAAATTAAAAAAGATAATAGCCCAGTTACTGAGGCAGATAAAACAACTGATAAGTTAATTAGAGACTACTTATCAAAATTATTTCCTAAATACGCTTTTTTGACTGAAGAAAGCGAAGATAACCTTGAAAGATTAAATAATGATTATGTTTTTATAATAGATCCGTTAGATGGCACAGAAGATTATGTACATAAAGATGATGAATTTACATGTAATATTGGATTAAGTTATAAGCACATTGCTGTAATGGGCGTTGTTGCAATACCAGCAAAGAATCTAATTTACTATGCTGTTAAAGGTGAAGGCGCGTATAAAATCGATGAAAAAGGAAATATCACACGTATTCACGTTTCAAATAAAAAAGATGATTTAACTTGCTTAACTAGTGTTTTCCATTTAGCACCTAGAGAAGTTGAATTAATTGACAAATACAAAGACAAAATAACTTCTGTCATAAAAAGAGGATCAAGTATAAAAGCTTGCGATATTGCCGAAGGAAAAGCAGAAATAAGCTATAGATTATCAGATGGTACAAAAGAATGGGATACATGCGCTTTCCAAATTATTGTTGAAGAAGCAGGTGGACATGTTGTTAAACTAAATGGTGAACCTATTAAGTACAATAGAGAAGATGTATATAATAGAGGTGGTTATCTTATTTTAAATAGTTTAGATAATATGCTTTTATAATATCATTTAAATAACAAAATTAGATAACTAAAATCAAGCAAAAAATTAATAAAGTTAATTTGTTTTCGTATCAATATTTTTGTAACGT